>JANXLW010000006.1 GCA_025354965.1 Betaproteobacteria bacterium | reverse complement strand
TGACAAGGAAGCCAAACCCAAGGCATCGTCAGTTGGGCAGGCACTTGGTTTGACGGTTAGCGAGTTAACAGACGATCTTAAAAAGGAGCTCAAAGTCAAAGGCGGTGTGCGGGTGGAGGTGGCTGCCGATGCTGCGGCCCGCGCCGGCATTCGCGAGGGTGATGTGATCGTGACGGTGGCGAATATGGAGATCGGAAACATCAAAGACTTCGAAATGGCAGCGGCGAAGACTGATAAAAACAAGCCGCTTGCAATGGTGATTCGACGCGGAGAAATGGCACAAATTGTCGTTATCCGGACGGCACGATAAGTGGTGCAATTCACTCAAGACCCCATATCTGGCTCGGGTTTTGATTTTTGAAAGTGAATCCATCTAAAAAAACAGGTGAGAAATATATTTTCACCTGCTTTTTTGACAATTCGATGTTGGCATTTACTAACTTAAAGTATGGATAGCCACTGTTTTGGTTAGAATAGCGCCGGGTCATCACAGATTGCAAGCATATTGAAATTACCGAAGTCCACCATACGGTATGAAATGGACTGATTCACAGGCAGTCCACAGTTCACCCACAAGTTGTCCATATGGTGCCCTAGTGAAATTGTTAATAAGCTGTGTATAAAATTCTTGTTGCTGCATTGCAACGACTCATGGTGAGGGATTTTTGGGCTGTACGTTGCTGGCTTTTTGCCTACAATGAAGTTCCAACCTTCGCAGTTGCCAATGATTGTTGGTTTAGGGCGCGTCAGAATTCGACGCGCCCTTTTTTCTTGGTCACATCGTTTTAATTCAATCACTTAAGTGCTCTCGTTGATGAATCACATCAGAAACTTTTCGATCATCGCCCACATTGATCATGGCAAATCCACACTGGCAGATCGCTTGATTCAGCGCTGCGGTGGACTGCAAGAGCGAGAGATGCAAGCACAAGTATTGGACTCGATGGACATTGAGAAAGAGCGTGGGATAACCATCAAGGCGCAGACGGCGGCGCTCAATTACAAGGCGCTTGATGGGCAGATTTACAACCTCAATTTAATCGATACACCCGGCCACGTGGACTTCTCTTACGAGGTCAGCCGTTCGCTCTCTGCGTGCGAGGGCGCATTGCTGGTGGTCGATGCCAGCCAAGGTGTGGAGGCGCAGACGGTTGCCAATTGCTACACCGCACTGGAGCTAGGCGTGGAAGTGGTACCAGTACTGAACAAGATGGATTTGCCCAACGCAGATCCCGAGAATGCCAAAGTGGAAATTGAGGATGTGATTGGCATCGATGCCACTCACGCAATTCCATGCTCGGCTAAAACCGGAATGGGAATTGAGGAAATCCTGGAAGCGGTGGTCGCCAGAATTCCCGCTCCGCGGGGCAATCCCGCCGGCCCACTGCGTGCCATGATTGTTGATAGCTGGTTCGACACTTACGTCGGCGTAGTGATGCTGGTGCGTGTCGTTGATGGGCGATTGGCAAAGGGTGATCGCATCAAGATGATGGCGACTGGCACGATGTACAACGCCGACAGTCTGGGCGTCTTCACACCGGCCAATGAGGTACGCGACTCACTGGAGGCCGGTGAGGTGGGTTACATCATTGCGGGCATCCGCGAACTGCAGGCGGCCAAGGTGGGAGACACCATCACGCTGATCAAGCTCGGTACCGGCGGTGCGGCTTTCACCGCGACAGAACCACTGCCAGGTTTCAAGGAAATCCAGCCACAAGTGTTTGCCGGACTTTACCCGACCGAGGCCAACCAGTATGAAGGTCTGCGCGACAGCCTGGAAAAACTCAAACTGAACGATTCATCATTGCACTATGAACCCGAAGTGTCGCAGGCACTGGGTTTTGGTTTCCGTTGCGGCTTTCTGGGTTTGCTGCACATGGAGATCGTGCAAGAGCGCTTGGAGCGTGAGTTTGATCAAGACCTTATCACCACTGCCCCCAGCGTTGTCTACCAGGTGGTGCAAGTCGACGGCACCGTCAAGATGGTTGAAAACCCGTCCAAGATGCCGGATCAAGGTCGACTCGATGAAGTCCGTGAGCCCATTGTCACGGTGCATTTATATATGCCGCAAGACTATGTCGGAGCCGTCATGACGCTGGCTAACCAGAAGCGAGGTGTGCAGATGAACATGGCCTATCACGGGCGCCAGGTTATGCTCACTTACGAAATGCCGCTGGCTGAAATTGTCATGGATTTTTTTGACAAACTCAAGTCGGTGTCGCGTGGCTATGCCTCAATGGACTATGAGTTCAAGGAATACCGGGCAGCCGATGTGGTAAAGGTTGACATTTTGCTGAATGGCGACAAGGTTGATGCCTTGTCCATCATCGTGCATCGCTCGCAGTCTCAGTACCGGGGGCGGGCAGTGGTCGCCAAGATGAGGGAGATCATTTCGCGTCAAATGTACGACGTCGCCATTCAGGCAGCTATCGGCGCAAATATCATTGCGCGTGAGACAATCAAAGCTCTGCGCAAAAACGTGATTGCCAAATGCTATGGCGGCGACATTTCGCGCAAACGCAAACTCCTGGACAAACAAAAAGAAGGTAAAAAACGCATGAAGCAAATTGGTTCTGTAGAAGTGCCGCAAGAAGCATTTTTGGCAATTTTGCAGGTGGACGGCTAATGCAAGTTGTCACCTCTTTCATTTTGGCGGCCTTTGTCGGATACGCCGGGGCCTGGTACTTTGGTTTGGTGGAAGGCAACTTCGCGCTGCTGTTGTTTTTGGCAACTGTGGTGACCGGTGTTTATTGGTTTCTGGAGCGTTTTTATTTTTTGCCAGAACGAAAAAAAGCGGCAGTACTGCTCGAAACCGAGGCTGTCAGGAGACGCGAAGAACTGGGCAAGATGGGGATTAGCCAGGTCGACGACAACATGTTGGAGACCAAAACCCGCATCCTGGCGCAACCCTGGTGGCTGGACTGGACTGCCGGGCTCTTTCCGGTCATCATTGCTGTGTTTTTTTTGCGTTCGTTCCTATTCGAACCTTTCAAAATTCCTTCAGGCTCCATGATTCCTACATTGCTGGTGGGTGATCTCATCCTGGTGAATAAATTTCACTACGGTGTACGGTTGCCCGTGATCAATACAAAAATCATTGAGGGCAAGACACCGCAGCGCGGCGATGTGATGGTGTTCCGCTACCCGCCCAAGCCCAGTCTGGACTACATCAAGCGGGTGGTGGGTGTGCCGGGCGACGAGGTGGCTTACCTGAACAAGCGTTTGACTATCAATGGCAAAGCGATACCGACAGCGCCTGTCGCAGAGTTTTTTGATGAAGACGTGATGCGCTACTTTAAGCAATATGAAGAGACGCTGGGTGAGCATAAGCACCGTCTGCTCAATGACGATGACCGACGTAGTGGTGTGTCGGAAGTCGACATTATGGATTTTCCCAATCGACAGAATTGCAGCTACAGTGTCGAAGGAGTGGTCTGCAAAGTGCCTCCTGGCCACTACTTCATGATGGGCGATAACCGCGACAATTCGCAAGACTCGCGCTACTGGGGTTTTGTGCCCGACAAGAACATTGTTGGCAAAGCTTTTTTTGTCTGGATGAATTTCAGCAACCTGAAGCGCATTGGCTCGTTTGAATGAGATCGCATTCACCATAAAGGGGAAATGTATGAAAATTCAGTTCAAATCCAGACAGCGCGGTTTGTCATTTCTGGGTCTGTTGGTGGTCGGTGGCATGCTCGCCATGGCAGGTGTCATTGGCGCCCAAGTTGTGCCAACAGCGATCGAGTACCAGGCTGTTCTCAAAGCTGCCAAAAAGGCAAGCGAAGGAAATTCAGTGGCAGAGGTACGCAGTATCTTTGCCAAGGCAGCCGCCGTAGACAATATCAGCTCGGTCACAGGTAAAGACATTGAGGTGACTAAGGAAGGCGACAAAGTAGTCGTCAGCTTTTCCTATCAACGGGAAATTCACCTGGTAGGTCCTGCGTACTTGACGCTCAAGTATGCAGGACGCTCCTAATAGCGAACTCAAGTCGCGATATGAGAGAGATCTGAGCGAGTGAATGAAGGCTTGATTGAGTTGCAAGGTCGCATACAGCATGAGTTTTCAAACGTTGATTTGTTGACTCGGGCCGTGACGCACCGAAGTTTCTCCATTGATCACAACGAGCGACTCGAGTTTTTGGGTGATTCGGTTTTGAACCTTGCTGTAGCCGATCTGCTCTTTGAACGCTTGAGCACTTTGCCCGAAGGGGATTTGTCTAGGGTGCGTGCCAATCTGGTCAAGCAAGATACGTTGTATCAGCTGGCGGTCGAATTGGGACTGCCCGACGTCGTGCGCTTGGGAGAAGGAGAAGCCAAGTCTGGCGGACACAGGCGGCCTTCTATTCTGGCTGATGCCCTGGAGGCCATTATTGGAGCGGTTTATCTGGATGCTGGATTTGCGGCGTCGCAAAGTCTGATTCAGCGCTTGTTCAAGGCAGTTGAATTCAACCCAGAAATGGAAGCGATAGGCAAAGACCCCAAGACTGAACTTCAGGAGTGGTTGCAAGGGCGCAAAATGACCCTGCCCTTGTACCGGGTAGTCGGCACGCAAGGTGCAGCGCACAAGCAGACCTTTGACGTCGAGTGTGAGGTCACTGAACTCAATTTGTTTGAGCGTGGCATCGGCGGATCACGTCGTGCGGGCGAGCAGGCCGCAGCTGCTGCGATGCTGCAGACACTCAGGGCCAAGACTAACGCGTGACCCTGGCGAATCTGGCTTCCCCGGCACCGGCCGGTAACCTTTGTAAAGGGCTGTCCCCCGGAGGCAGAATATGATTATGAAGAAAAATGCAGCTGCCCATGGCGAATCGCCGGAGGTTGAGGGGCAGGATAATTTGGAGAGCATGCTTAAAAGCATGCGCGCCGGACCTTCCGTTGGTACACCAGTTGCAGGGCAACGCTGTGGCCTGATAGCCATCGTGGGCAAGCCAAACGTTGGCAAATCGACTTTGCTTAACGCGCTGGTAGGTCAGAAGATCAGCATTACCTCGCGCAAGGCGCAAACCACGCGCCACCGCATCACTGGTATGCACACTCAGGGCGCAAATCAGTTTGTGTTTGTTGACACGCCAGGCTTTCAGACGCGTCACAACAATGCACTGAACCGTTCGCTCAATAAAACCGTATTGGGTGCAGTGGGCGACGTAGACCTGATTCTGTTCGTCGTAGAGGCCGGTATGTTCAACCAGGCCGATGCCAAAGTGCTGGCGTTGCTGAGCAAAGAGATACCCACCCTGCTGGTGGCCAACAAGCTGGATCAAATCACGCGCCGCGCTGATATCGCGCCTTGGTTGCAGGAAATGCAGCAGCGCCGCGCATTTTCCGAGTTCGTGCCGATGTCGGCCAAAAATATCAAGGACATTGAGCGACTGCTGGGTATCTGCGAGAAGTACCTGCCAGTGCAGGCCTGGTGGTATGCGCAAGACGAACTGACTGACCGCAGCGAGAAGTTTCTGGCCAGTGAGACGGTGCGTGAGAAACTGTTTCGCCTCACGGGCGATGAGTTGCCCTACACCTCGACGGTAGTCATCGACAAGTTTGACGAAGAAGTCGGTCGCGGCAAACAAAAACGCCTGCTCAAGATTGCAGCCACGATAGTGGTCGAGCGCGACACCCATAAGGCGATGGTGATTGGAGACAAGGGCGAGCGCATCAAGCGCATTGGCACCGAAACCCGGGTGGAATTGGAAAAGCTTCTGGACGCCAAGGTCTTTGTCGAGCTATGGGTCAAAGTGCGCTCAGGCTGGGCTGATGACGAAGCGCGTGTTCGTTCTTTTGGCTACCAGTAATCGGTCACCCCGACGTGGCTAGCAAGCGCATTTCTGACGAACCGGCCTATGTGCTGCACCGCTATGACTGGAGCGAGTCGAGCCTGATCCTGGAAGTTTTTACGCGGCATCATGGTCGTATTGCTTTGGTAGCCAAAGGCGTCAAGCGACCAAGTTCCAGCTTTCGACCCATTCTGTTGCCTTTGCAACCTCTGCATGTGTCCTTTGGCGGCGATGCAGAGATCCGCTCACTCAAAGCTGCCGAATGGCAGGGTGGCCATGTCATGCCAAGTGGCGAGGCGCTAATGTCTGGTTATTACCTCAACGAACTGTTGTTGACTTTGCTGGCGCGGGATGACCCCCACCCGGGGTTGTTTGACGTTTATGCCAAGGTCGTGGAGGTGCTCGCCTTCGAGCATGGTGAAGCCTTGCAGCCTGCATTGCGTGCCTTTGAGCTGCTGTTGCTGCGCGAGGTCGGGCTACTACCGCTGTTGAACGCGCAGACCATGACGTTGCGTGAGCTTGAGCAGGACGGCCGCTACAGCCTGGTACCGGAAGGCGGTCTGCGCCAAACCAGTGTGGCGGATCGCTCCAGCCTCAGCGGACCGCAGTGGAACGCACTGCAAAAGTCACTTGCTGACAGTGCGCCATTCACTGCCACCTTGCGCGCCTGCTCGGAGGTGATGACTGAACTCAAACCCCAGTTGCGCACCCTGCTGAATTACCATTGCGGCGTGACAACATTGAGAACGCGCCAAATGATGATCGATCTGCAATCCCTATGAACAAGACGGCACTTTCTGTCAACCTCAACAAAGTAGCACTGGTGCGCAACACACGCCATCTGGGTATCCCCAGCGTCATGCGGGCGGCCACCTTGTGCCTTCAGGCTGGGGCCAATGGCATCACCGTACATCCCCGGCCGGATGAACGTCACATCCGCCCCACTGATGTGATCGACCTGGCCAAGCTGTTACGGGCCTGGCCAGATCGCGAATTCAATGTGGAGGGTAATCCGTTTCACAACTTGCTGGACTGTGTGCGCGATCTGCGCAGTCGGCAATTGACGGTGCACCAGGTGACCTTTGTGCCCGACGCTGAGGGCCAGTTCACCAGTGACCATGGTTGGAATTTCCCGACTGATGCTGAGCGTCTGCGTCCGCTCATTGCGCAGGCGCACAGCCTGGGTCTGCGCGTCAGTCTGTTCATGGATGCTGACCCGCAGGCGATGACTGCAGCCAAAGCCGTCGGCGCGGATCGTGTCGAACTCTATACCGAACCCTATGCCGCGAGCTGGGGCACGCCGCAACAAACCGACCAGTTGACACGTTTTGCCGCCGCTGCCCAAGCCGCACTGGATGCGGGACTGGGGGTCAATGCCGGCCACGATTTGAACCGGGACAACTTAACCGAGTTCATCAAACAGGTGCCGGGTGTCGCAGAAGTCTCTATCGGCCATGCGCTGATCGCCGACGCGCTGGAGCTAGGTTACAGCGTTGCGGTGCAGGACTATTTGCGCTGCATTCATGAAGGGTGTTGAGTGATTTACGGTGTTGGTACCGACATTTGCGACGTTCGCCGCATCCACGCCAGCCTGGAACGACATGGCGCGCGATTTGCAAAAAAGATCTTGAGCGAAGCTGAGTTTGCCACCTGGCAAGAGCGTAGCGTGCGCTGGCCTGAGCGCGGCGTTCGCTACCTGGCCACCCGCTTCAGTGCCAAGGAAGCCTTCAGCAAAGCCATCGGTCTGGGTATGAGGATGCCCATGAGTTGGTGTTTGTGCGAGGTGTCAAAACTATCCGGTGGCCAGCCCACCATCGTGCTGCATGGCGGTTTGAAAAAATGGTTTGAAGCTCGCAACTTGACCGTGCATGTGAGCCTGACCGACGAAACCGATTACGCCGCCAGCTTTTGCGTTGTCGAGGTTTTATAGCAAATGGTCTTTATCGGAACTTCCCATGACACAACAAGCACCACTCATCATTGACATCGCCGGCTTGCACTTGAGCAAAATCGATCGGCAACGACTCAAGCATCCGCTGGTCGGCGGCAGCATCCTGTTTGCCCGCAATTGGCAGGATCGCGAGCAATTGACGCGGCTGTGCCGGGACATCAAGGCGGTGCGGCGTGACTTGCTCATTTGTGTCGATCACGAAGGCGGTCGCGTGCAGCGCTTCAAGACCGACGGCTTCACGCACTTGCCGCCAATGCGGGCCTTGGG
>JANXLW010000439.1 GCA_025354965.1 Betaproteobacteria bacterium | reverse complement strand
AAACTGAAGAACAGTTTGAGCAGTTTGGACAGCGCCTGCGTGTCGGTCATGTCGCAGCGCAGCACCTCATTACGGTTCTGCCACAACACGGCCACCGCGTCGTCACTGAAGATGATGTTGTCCTGCGGATAGCCGCGTTTGAACTTCTTGCTGACCTCGTCGTCCAGGTCATCGTCCGCGTCTTTGGCTTCCCAGTAGCCCAGTGGCATACGCAGCTCGTGCAGGAGTGCGCCATCCACGGCGATGTTGGTCTTGGTGGCGGTCTTGAGCGGGTATTCGGCCAGGAAGATCAGGTCGCGCTGGCGGCCCCAGGCCTTGAGCAGGTCCTTGAAGGCTTCGCGCACGATGGTTTCACGCTGGCTGCCGCTGACCTTCTTGATGACGTCCAGCTGCTTGAGGTAGTCGTTGATGAGGAGTTGGCTCATGGCGTAAGGCGTGTTGGCCTAAAAGGGCCGATTGGGAACGACAGACTCAGCAACAGATGCTTGTCCACTTAACGAACACTCATCAGATTGCGAAGTGCAGCAGTAGGTGGTAAGGGATTTTCACAAGTTGCCACAAACGACTGAATTGCCTGCTGCAACAACATGAGGGAATCATCGTCCGCCACCACGCGGCGCGCGGCCTCACTGGCGGTTTGCAACACGAAGCCTGAGACGGTTACACCCTTCATGATCGCCGCGCGCTCAATGGTGGTCTTAACCTGTGGCGAGGTGCGAACATAAATACGAACTCTGTTGGTGGCCGGCATAACGATATTTCGGAGCAAACTCGTATTGTGCGTTCATTCAATCCACGTACTGCTAAAACCCCACCGCCTGGCCATCACGCCGCGCATCGCTGGCCGCAACAAAGCCTTCGACTTTCGGGTCACCGGCGCGCCAGATGAACTGGCCGGCGCCAAAGTCCTGGTAAGGGTCATCGATGACCGCCGTGAGGTGACCGCGCAGGGCCAGGCCCTGCACGGTGGCCGGGGTCATCGCCGCCTCGACATTGATCTCGCATCCGGTGTTGAAACGCCAGCGCGGCGCGTCACATGCCGCTTGCGGGCTTTGGCCATAGTCCAGCATACGCACCAGAGTTTGCAGGTGACCTTGCGGCTGCATATTGGCGCCCATCACACCAAAGCTCATGACCGGTTGGCCCTCCTTGGTGAGGAAGGCCGGAATGATGGTGTGAAATGGCCGCTTGCCCGGCGCCACAACGTTCGGACTGAGCGGATTCAGGCTAAAGCCGTGGCCCCGGTTTTGCAGGCTGATGCCGAAGGTTGGCTCAACGCAACCCGAGCCAAAACCCATGTAGTTGCTCTGAATGAAGCTGACCATCATGCCGGACTCGTCGGCGGCCGTCAGGTAAATGGTGCCGCCCGTTCTGTGCGGATCGCTGGGGCTGCCGGCCTTGAAGTCCTGCGCCCGGTGCATGTCGATCAATTTGGCGCGCGAAGCCAGATACGCCGGGTCCAACATCTGTTCTACCGTGATCTCCATGCTGGACGGTTCGGCCACAAAGCGATAGACATCGGCAAAAGCCAGCTTCATGGCCTCGATTTGCAGATGCTGGGAATCGACGCCATCCAGCGCCATGGCACCCACATCAAACTGATCCACAATCCCCAGCGCCATCAGGGCCGCAATGCCCTGACCATTGGGTGGAATCTCATGCAAGGTGTAGCCACGGTAGTTTTGGGCGATCGGTTGGACCCAATCAGCATGGTGGCTGGCAAGATCACGCAAGCTCAGGGCACCACCCAATTGCTTCACGAATTTGTCCATCGCTTGCGCAATTTCACCGGTGTAGAACGCTTCGCCTTGGGTCGCAGCAATGGCTCGCAAAGCGCGCGCCGCAGATGGAAATTGAAACAGCTCACCGACTGCCGGTGCACGCCCGCGCGGCAGGAACGCCTGGGCAAAAGCGGGCAAGGCTGCAA
>JANXLW010000426.1 GCA_025354965.1 Betaproteobacteria bacterium | reverse complement strand
GAGGCGTACAGTTCGGCGTCATCAGTGATTCATTGCTGTGCCCGGATCCGCAGAAAATCATCGATGAGTTTGAGCCCGAATTTGCCAAGCTGGCGATGCTGACCCTGATGCTGCCCTGGTCCGATTAAAGGATTAGTCTTGCAGCTCGCCCTTGGCCATTTCCGTATCCAACCGCTCCATGGCATCCATCGGTTTTGCCGCGGCTGCCAGTTGGTAAAGACGGGTCGCTTCTTGCATCATTTTGTCGCCTTCCAGCATCACCATGGCGTTAGCGTATTCGATCATGCCGATGACTGACTCGAGGTTCAGCTTGAGCGCCTGCTGGAACAAGGCCAGCCCGGTGTCCTTTTTGGCGCCGTAAGTCATGCCACCGATAAGCGAGCCAACTTTGTCGATGACCTCGGCATGAAAAGCCCCTAGTGCGATGTGGGCATCAGCATGGTTGGGCTGAAGTTTGATCACGTTTTCCAGTGATCCCTTGACCTTGCTGCCAAGCCCTTGGGCCAGTGCTTTGGCAACGCTGATACCCTGGCTGTAACGACCCAGCGCGTAAGCATGCCAGTAATGAGCATTGGCGTCTTGCGGATTTTCCAGCGCTTGAGCGCTGGCGCGACGGGCTACTTCCAGGTACAAATCAAGGCGAGCCTTCTCCTGCTTTTCCAGATAAGTGGCGTAGATGCACGCTGACTTGTTGGCTACCGTAACACCGGCACCACCAATCTTGAGGCCCATATCCACGGCCTTCTGAAATTCACCGCTGTGGAACAGGGCCCAGGCTTGCAGCACCTTGGCGTCTTTAGGTAGTGGCTCGGCATCCCCGGCGTGCAACCGCGCCCAGTTCTTTTTGACACTGGCCGCATCAAATAGGTACTCACCCGCATAGGGAAAGGCGGTCCAATTGGCCATCGTGGTCTCCTCTTCCTGACGTTATTGTCTGTCAAGGTTATTGTAGGCGCCCACCAGCGATAGTAAATGCATGCGTTGTCCCTGTTCCAGATACGGCGCCAGCAAGTTGAGCACATGCTGCGCGCCACGCAACAGGGCAGCTTGCGCGTTCTCAGGCTCCAGTGCCCGGCGCGGATCACGAACATATTCAAAACTAAGCCAGTAGGTCAGGACCACCACCATGCTGGTCGCGGTAGCTTCGACCTCGCGCGAATCGATATGCAGCGCTGCGCTGCGACTCATGCCATCGAGCAGCGCCTTGACGGCGCGGGTTTTGTTTTTCAAAACGGCCTGGAAATGGGTTTCCAAGCGTCTGTTTTTGCTTAACAGATCGTTCAGGTCGCGGTATAAAAAACGGTATTGCCAGATCAACTCAAACAAGGTGTGCATGAAGAACCAGGCGTCTTCTACATCACGCACGCCGTCGCTGGCATTGAGCAATTCATTCAACGTTTGTTCATAGCGGTCGAACAACGAGTTGATGAGTTCGTCCTTGGCCGGGTAATGGTAATAAAGATTGCCTGGGCTGATGCCCAGTTCAGCAGAAATCAAGGTGGTAGAAACATTGGGCTCGCCAAAGCGGTTGAAGAGTTCCAGCGTGACTTCCAGAATCCGCTCAGCGGTGCGCCTGGGTGCCTTCTTCACCATGAGGAACCTCTGGCGTGCGTCACTGACAGTAAAGTGTGCCCCAAGTCATCCATAATTTCCTGCAGCTTCTCAATGCCTTGTCCGATCTGCGTGGCTGCCTTGGCCACAGCGCTCAGATGCCGCTTCGGGTCATCCAGCGCTTCATGGTTCAGGGAAATGCCATGACGCCATAGCTTGGCCGAAAGACCCGTCTTGTGCGAGCGCAGCATCTGGCGCGTCTGCTGATAGGCGTGCTCGGCCAGGTGGCGGCGCTGCGCGTAACTGAAGGTGTTGGCCAGATAAAGTTCGGGGTCGCGGTGGTCGGGCTCAATCAGGATGATGTCGGTGCTTGGGTAGGCGTGCTCGTATTGCCGCATGCCCAAAACCATGCGTGAGTGAATCAGCGATCGAAAGGTCTGGCTCAACACGGCTGGCAGACCGCCGTCCACAATGCGCGGGATGTGATGCTTGCCAGATGAAAGTCCGCGACGCATGACTTTGGCAACCTGCGGGGTAGTTGCATCAAAAGGAACCAGCGGGTTCAGGCACAACATCAGGTCAATGCCCTGTTCCAGGGCGACCGATGCGTGCATGGTTTTCTTCAAAGCACCATCGACGTAATAGCAGTCATCAATTTCTACCGGCGGAAACAAGCCGGGCAGCGCCGCGCTGGCTTGTACCGCCTTGGAAATCGGCACGTGGTCCCAGCCCGGACGACCAAACGGGGCAATTTCACCACTGTCCAGATTGGTGGCCACAAGAGTGAGTTGGGTCTTGAGTTGACGAAAGTCGTTGCTGCGACCCGCTTGTGAAAAAAGGCGCTCGAGCTGGACATTAACCTGCTCGTTGGAAAAAATGCCGGCGGGCAGACCCGGGCTTAGCCGCTCCAGCGCGTAGATGAATGATTTTCGCTGTGCAGTGACTTGCCAAAGGGCGGAAACCAACAAGGCCGGCAGCATGATGGCGCGACGGGCAAATTCACCATAAGCCGGCTTCATCAGCCAGGACGGGTCAAAGCTGTCGGACGAATCGTTGTTGTTTTCGATAAATGACGCACACAGTTCACGCGGTGTGATGCCATTGGCCAACGCGGCTGCAATAAAGCCACCCGCCGAGACTCCCACGTAATGCTGGAGCTTGCAGAAGTCGATTCCGTTCAGTGATTCGTCCAGCGCGCAAAGTGCACCAATCTCGTAAATGGCACCCAGCGGGCCGCCGCCCGACAACGCCAGCGCGATTCTTGGCGCTTGTGATGTTTTACGCTTCATAGGGACAAAGTGTAGAGCTGACAAAGATGAACGGTTGTTGCGATGCAGCAACCTCCAGCATTTGGGGACAAAACCGGCTCGCCTGGCTCAGCTGCGGTGAGTGTCGCAAGAAATGACGAAGGACACCGAAGCGCCCTTTCAATTGTGCGGAAAATTGACTGCGCCTGATACCACAAGCGCGCTGAACCATTTCAAAACACTGCGCAATCAGTCTGGACTCAAACTGCCGCCGTCTTGCGAGGAGCGGCGCGTCGGGTGGCTGGCTTGGCAGACGCTTTGGCGGCTGACTTCACCACTTTTTTGGGAACAGACTTGACGGCTGATTTCGATGCCGCATTTGTCGCAGAACCTTTGGTCGACAGTTTCTGCACGCTCTTGTTGAGTTCATCAATACGGGCGATCAAGGCGTTGACGTCCTTGGCCGATGGCACGCCCAGTTTGTTCAGTGCCTTGGCGACGCGGTCTTCGAAAATGCTTTCCAATTTATCCCATTGACCGGACGCCCGGGACGAAATGTCGGTCGCCATGCTGGACATTTTGCTGCTGGCCTCGGAGATTTTCTCTTCAGCCGCCGATTGTGTTTTGCGCTGCAGACTGACGCCCTCCTTGACCAAAGCCTCAAACGCTTTGGTGCCTTCAGCCTGTGCCTTATTAAAAGCACCCAAGCCAGCTTGCCAGATTTGCTGTGCCGAGTCTTTGACAGATCCAGTCAACGGCGAGCCGACTTTCTTCGATGCGCTGATTTTTTGCAGTTTTTTGACCACGGGATACTCCAGTTAGGTTAAGAAATTTGAACACCGCTTCGCGTCGCGATTCGGTGCATATCCTGTACTTTACGGGGAGTCGACATGGCTGTGTAGGTGGATCATCCTAAATTTTTCGGGCGAAAGCTCTGGCAAGCCACGGGTTTACGCTGAATAAATGTTGTCTGATATCGGCAAGAATGCGACATCTGAATGGAGGTTTTAATGCAGTACTTCGTCACCGGTGCAACTGGCTTTATTGGCAAACGCCTGGTTAAAAAATTGCTGGAGCGCAAAGGCTCGGTGGTTCACTTCCTGATCCGCAAGGAGAGCGAGAGCAAGGTTGTCGGCTTGCGGCAATACTGGGGCGCCAGTGCTACGCGAGCGGTACCGGTATTTGGTGACCTGACCAGCAAAAAACTGGGACTCCCGGCCGACAGCGTAAAGAGTCTGAAGGGCAACATCGACCACTTTTTCCATCTGGCGGCAGTCTATGACCTGGGCGCTGATGAAATGAGTCAGATTGCCGTCAATATCGAAGGCACACGCAACACGGTGGAACTGGCCAAGGCCGTTGAGGCCGGACATTTTCACCACGTCAGCTCGATTGCCGCAGCCGGCCTGTATGAGGGCGTGTTCCGCGAGGATATGTTTGACGAGGCCGAAAATTACGAGCATCCCTATTTCATGACCAAGCACGAAAGCGAAAAAATCGTGCGTCAGGAATGCAAGGTACCGTGGTCCGTGTACCGTCCGGCCATGGTGGTGGGCGACAGTTGCACAGGTGAGATGGACAAGATCGATGGTCCCTACTATTTCTTCAAGCTGATCCAGCGCATGCGCCAATTGCTACCGCCCTGGTTGCCCTCGGTCGGACTGGAGGGCGGTCGCATCAACATCGTGCCGGTGGACTTTGTAGTGGCCGCGCTGGACAGGATCAGCCACAAAAGTGGCATTGCAAAAAAATGCTATCACCTGGTCGACCCGGTTGGTTACCGCGTCGGCGACGTACTTGACATTTTCAGCCGGGCCGCTCACGCACCCAAGATGAACCTTTTTGTCAACGCCGCTTTGTTTGGCTTCATTCCACGCAGCGTCAGCAAGGGGCTGATGGCACTTGCGCCCGTGCGCCGGGTGCGCAACGCCATCATGGCCGACCTGGGTCTGCCGCATGACATGCTCACCTTCGTCAACTACCCGACACGCTTTGATTGCCGCGATACGCTCGCGGCGCTCGATGGCTCAGGTGTGGTCTGTCCCAATCTGAAAGACTATGCGTGGCGTCTATGGGATTACTGGGAACGCCATCTGGACCCGGCACTGCACATCGATCATTCCCTTCGTGGCACGGTGGCCGGCAAGGTGGTGTTGATCACTGGCGGTTCGTCAGGTATCGGCCTGGCGGCGGCGCACAAATTTGCCGAGGCCGGGGCGACCACCGTGATCTGCGGGCGCGACGCCGACAAACTGAAAGACGCCTGCAAGGAGGCCAAAGCCAAGGGCTACAGTTTTGTCCCCTACGCGGTTGATATTGCCGACATGACCGACTGCGACCGTTTTGTGAAACAACTGACACAAGACCATGGCGGGGTCGACTTTTTGATCAACAACGCTGGGCGCTCCATTCGGCGCGCCATCGAGTCCAGCTACGACCGATTCCATGATTTTGAACGCACTATGCAACTCAACTATTTCGGCAGCTTGCGCGTGACCATGGGGTTTTTGCCAGGTATGGTGGCACGCAAAAAAGGTCATGTGGTCAATATCAGCTCGATTGGCGTACTCACCAACGCGCCGCGATTCAGCGCTTATGTTGCGTCCAAAGCCGCGCTGGATGCCTGGACGCGTTGTGCCTCCAGCGAGTTTGCCGATGAAGGGATTTCATTCACCACCATCAACATGCCTTTGGTGCGCACGCCGATGATTGCGCCCACCGGTTTGTACAACAACGTACCCACCTTGGCGCCGGAAGAAGCGGCCAACATGATCGCCCAAGCCTGTATTTTCAAGCCGGTGCGGGTTGCCACACGCCTGGGAATCACCGGTCAGCTATTACATGCGTTGTTACCACGTGTTGCGCAAATTGCCATGAATACCAGTTTTCGCATGTTCCCGGACTCCGGTGCCGCAAAAGGCGCCAAGCCGGGCGACAAGCCAGTCAAGCAGCATTTGTCGCACGAAGCGCTTGCCTTGCAGCAGATAATGCAAGGCATTCATTTCTGACCCAGCCGCGTCAGCGGTGATAATCAAAGGGCGCGCAATGCGCCCTTTTTCACAAATGGTTTACGGGGGAAACAATGATTTTTGTCACCGGTGGAGCCGGTTTTATCGGCGCCAATTTCGTGCTCGATTGGCTGGCCCAAACAGATGAGCCCTTGCTCAACCTCGACAAACTCACGTATGCCGGAAATCCGGAGAATCTGGCCTCGTTGCAGGGCGACTCGCGTTATGTATTTGTGCAGGGCGACATCGGGGATTGCGCCCTGGTAGAAAAATTGCTGGCCCGGCATCAACCGCGCGCCGTGTTGAATTTTGCAGCTGAAAGCCATGTCGATCGCTCCATCCACGGGCCGGAAGACTTTATCCAGACCAATGTGGTGGGCACCATGCGTCTGCTGCAAAGTGTGCGCTCTTACTGGCAGGGCCTGGATGAAAATCTGCGCGCGGCATTCCGTTTTCTTCATGTTTCCACTGATGAGGTGTATGGCAGTCTGTCACCCACGGACGCCGCTTTTACCGAGAACCACAAACTCGAACCGAACAGTCCG
>JANXLW010000055.1 GCA_025354965.1 Betaproteobacteria bacterium | reverse complement strand
CATTTTCTGGTTTGCCACAAGTGGTGATCGATCCCCGTGAGACACAGCGCCCGGGTCCAAGCTACACGGTGGAAACGTTGCGAGAGCTGAAGACACAATGGCCCGATTCCGAACTGTTTCTAATCGTCGGTGAAGATCAGGCACATGCCCTGCCTACCTGGTACGCGTGGTCGGAGGTTTTGCAACTTGCTATAATTTGTGTAGCTGAACGCGATGATTTGACGGGGGCCAGCCCCCGATTTTCTGCGCCGACGACGCAGGAATTGTGTTTCAGGTGGCTGCCAACGCCGGCCATTGCTGTCAGCGCTACCGAAATTCGGGCCAGAATTGCAGCGCATCAACGCGTTGTCCCGCTGGTTTTCGAGCCAGTTGCGCGTTATATTGACGAACACCACCTTTATCAGACGACTTGATGACTACCACAACCCTTGCAAAAAAAGACATCCAAAAACTTCAACGTGCCATCGTGGATGGTCTGGAAGACGTTAAAGCCCATGACATCCAGGTGTTCGACACTGAGCATCTTTCGGCCCTGTTTGAGCGGGTGATCATTGCATCGGGAACCTCCAACCGTCAGACCAAAGCGCTCGCCGCCAGCGTTCGCGATGCAGTCCGTGACTCCGGTTTTGCCAAGCCGCGGGTTGAAGGCGAGACCAACGGCGAGTGGATCATTGTGGATTGCGGGCAAGTCGTGGTACACGTGATGCAGCCCAATTTTCGCCAGTACTACAACCTGGAAGAGTTGTGGGGCGATAAGCCGGTTCGTCTCAAGTTCGGTGCCACCAAGCCCGTGGTGAACGAGGTTGTCAAGCCGACAAAAGACAAGAAGGAGAGCGTTAAACCTGAAGGCAATCTGAAGCGCTCCA
The DNA here is from genome assembly GCA_025354965.1 of Betaproteobacteria bacterium. Lineage (GTDB taxonomy): Bacteria > Pseudomonadota > Gammaproteobacteria > Burkholderiales > Burkholderiaceae_C > Rhodoferax. The sequence continues at coordinate 7,076 of JANXLW010000055.1, read as the reverse complement.
ATGCGGCAAAGAAGGGTGTGCAGAAAGCCTTTCCCTCGAAAGCACAGGTGAAGAAGACACTTGCTGCCAAGTCTGCGGCGGCCAAGGTGCCAGCCAAAAAGACGACTGTGAAAAAAGTAACGGTCAACGCCCCGGTAAGGACTGCTGCGAAGAAAACTCCAGTCAAGAAAACGCCTGTCAGGAAAGCGGCGACTCGCACAGCCTGAGCAGGATTTTTTGTGCGGTTGGTGATTGTTGCGGTGGGCCAGCGAGTGCCGGATTGGGCGCAAACCGCGTGGGACGACTACGCCAAACGCTTTTCCCACGAACTCAAGCTGGAACTCAAAACCATCAAGACCGAGCCACGCGGCTCCAAAACGATTGAAGCGTTATACGCGGCCGAGCGTGTCCGTATTGAAGCCGCACTGCCCAAAGGTTGCCGCATCGTAGCCCTCGACGAACGCGGTACCGCACTGACGACCACGGCTTTGGCGGCGAAGCTGCAACACTGGCAGCTGGAAAGCGACGACGTAGCCCTGGTGATTGGTGGGCCTGATGGGCTCGACCCGGCTTTCAAGCAGGCAGCGCATGAGCGCATTCGCCTGTCGGATTTGACACTGCCTCATGTCATGGTCAGGGTTTTGCTGATCGAGCAGCTTTATCGTGCCTGGTCCATCAACGCCAATCATCCCTATCACCGTGAATAGTTTTATTTACCTTGCCTCGCAAAGTCCGCGCCGTCGTCAGTTGCTGGAACAGCTTGGTGTGCGGCACGAATTGTTGCTGCCCGACGCCGACGAAGATACCGAGACGCTTGAAGCAGCGCTGCCGAACGAGGCACCTGCCGTCTACGTGAAGCGAGTCACACAGCTCAAGCTGGATGCGGCATTGCGGCGGCTGAGAAGCAGAGGGTTGCCGCCGGCGCCTGTTCTGTGTTCAGACACCACAGTGGCGCTGGGGCGCACCATGTATGCCAAGCCAGTTGACGCGGCCGACGCCACGCGCATGCTGACCGCGCTCGCCGACAAAACTCACCGGGTGCTGACGGCGGTTGCGCTGGGTACAGCGCGCAAGCGTCAGCAGGTGCTGTGCGTATCGCGCGTTACGTTCGCCCCCATGAGTCGGCGCCAGATCCAGGCCTATGTAGCGTCCGGTGAGCCCATGGGCAAGGCTGGTGCCTATGCGGTGCAAGGCAGGGCGGCTGAGTTTATTTCCTTTATGTCCGGCAGCTATTCAGGCATCATGGGGTTGCCCATGTTCGAAACCGCAGCGTTGCTTCGGTCTTTTCGTTAAACCACTGAGATGGCATGCAACAAGACATTTTGATCAATTGGTCACCGCAAGAAACCCGTGTCGCAATTGTCGAAAATGGTGCGCTTCAGGAATTGCACGTCGAGCGCACATTGGAGCGCGGCTTGGTTGGCAATGTCTACTTGGGCAAGGTCGCCAGAGTGCTGCCGGGCATGCAGTCGGCCTTCATCGATATCGGGCTGGAACGTGCCGCGTTTTTGCATGTGGGCGATGTCTGGCACCGTCAACCGGATGGCGAACCCCCCAGCATGGCGCGCAACACCCAACCACAGGTCCCGATTGAAAAGCAGGTTTTTGAAGGACAGGCCTTGATGGTGCAGGTGATCAAGGACCCGATCAGCAGCAAAGGTGCACGCCTGTCCACACAGATCAGCATTGCGGGTCGCCTGTTGGTATTTTTGCCGCAGGACGACCACGTTGGTGTGTCACAGAAAATACCGCAGCACCAACGCGACGAATTGCGCTCGCGCCTTCAGAACCTGGCCGGCGCGCAGGGCGGCGGCTTCATCCTGCGAACCAACGGGGAAGATGCGTCAGATCAGGAGCTGTCTGAAGACATCGGGTACTTGCGAAAGGCCTGGACTCGCATCAAGGATGCATCAATGCGCCTGCCTCCTTTGTCACTATTGCACCAGGATCTGAATCTGCTGCAGCGTGTGCTGCGCGATCTGGTCGGTGAAGGCACGCAAACCATCCGGGTTGACTCAAAGGAGCAGTTTGAAGCGCTCAAGAACTTTGGCCTTGAATTCATGCCAGCAGCGGCAGCCAAGTTGCAGCACTACGCCGGGGAACGCCCGATTTTTGATTTGTACGCCATAGAAGAGGAAATCGCCAAGGCGCTGGGGCGCCGGGTTGACCTCAAGTCTGGTGGTTATTTGATCGTCGATCAGACCGAAGCCTTGACCACGGTTGACGTGAATACCGGAGGCTTTGTTGGCGCACGTAATTTTGACGACACCATTTTCAAAACCAATCTGGAAGCGGCCCAGGCGATTGCGCGGCAACTGCGCCTGCGCAATCTGGGGGGCATCATCATCGTTGATTTCATCGACATGGTGCGCGAGGATCACCGCGAATCGGTGCTGGCGGAATTTCGAAAGCAACTGGTGCGGGACCGCGTCAAAACAATGGCCGGTGGCTTTTCGCAGTTGGGTCTGGTGGAGATGACCCGCAAGCGAACCCGTGAATCACTGGCCCATATGTTGTGCGAACCCTGTCCAGCCTGCGATGGCAAAGGCATCGCCAAGACGGCGCGCACCGTGGCTTACGACATCTTCCGCGAAATCCTGCGCGAAGCACGCCAGTTCAATCCGCGGGAATTCCGGGTGGTCGCGTCACCCAAGGTCATTGAACTTTTTCTGGACGAAGAAAGCCAGCACCTGGCGGGTTTGAGCGAGTTCATCGGCAAGCCGGTTTCCTTGCAGAGTGAAAGTGCCATGGGGCAAGAGCAATACGATATTGTGCTTTTGTAGAGTCATGCGCATAGCCGTCATCAGTCGGGTGTTTTCGAAATCGGGCGGCGGTGCTGAGAACTATTCGGTGGCGCTGGTTCAGCAACTTGCCGCGCTTCACGAGATTCACGTGTTTGCGCAGGACTCGAATCATCCCGTTGCCGGGGTGGACTACCACAAAATATTTTGTCTGAGTCGCCGGCCGCGCTGGCTTAACCAGATTGTGTTTGCAATTGCCAGTTGGTGGCAAACGCGAAGTCGTTTTGATGTGGTGCATTCGCACGAAAATACCTGGCATGGGCAGATCCAGACCATCCACGTTCGACCGATACGAAGCAACTTGTTTTCTGGCCGCGGCGCGGCGCTGCGCTTTTTTCAATGGCTGAAGGTTGTCCTGAACCCCCGTCTCATCACCTATCTGTTGTTGGAGGGTGCCCGCTTCGGGGATAGCCCTGAGCGAAAAGTAGTTGCCACCTCAGAGAATTTGCGCATGGAGTGTGAGCAGGCGTACCCAGCCAGGCTGGGCGAGGTGACGGTCATCCTGCCCGGCACCAATCTGCCGCAGGAATCGATTTCGCGTAGTGCAGCACGTCAGCAACTTGGCTTGCCAGAAACCGGCAAGTTGGTTCTCTTTGTCGCCAATGACTATGAGCGCAAGGGGCTGGATGCCTTGCTTCAGGCAATGAAGCATCTGCCTATGGATACCAGTCTGATGGTGGTCGGAAATCCCCGGTATGCACCCAGATACCGCCAGCAGGCGCAACGACTGGGGTTGGGTGAACGAACACACTTTCTGGGATCGCTGGATAACCTTGCGCCAGCTTATTGGGCAGCGGACTGCCTGGCCCATCCGACGCTGGAGGACAGCTTTGCCATGGTGGTGCTGGAAGCCATGGCCCATCGATTACCCGTGGTGGTGAGTGACGCCGCACACTGCGGCATTGCCCGGCAACTCAGCGACGGCGTGCAAGCGCTTTTGTTGTCAGATCCAACAGACTCCCAACGTCTGGCCGATCTCATTCGCTCGGTGATGGAACAGCCAGAACTCGCAGCCAATCTGCGTTGCCATGGGTTCGCGTTTGCCGAACAGCATTCTTGGGAGAGGGCCGCCCTACAATATGAACAGCTATATTCGCAGGTAGCATCCAAACTCACGGTTTCTCGATGAAGCTGTTCTGGTCTCATTTCCAGTTTATCCCGCTCGCGTTACTCCCATGACCGCTAATTCCCGACAACGCTGGCTAGTCATCTCTCACGCCTTCAACATGGATGGGCGGGCAGCCAGCCACACCATCACCGACAAATTGCCACATCTCAGGGCTGCCAATGTCGAGGTAGTAGTGTTGAGCGGCGTGTCGGGAGCGCATGACTCTTTGTTGGAGCACTATCAGTTGTGGCCGATGGGGCCTGCCGGTGTCCGCTTTGAATTGCGCCACGTGTTGCGTCGCCTCTGGGGCAGTGGCATCCGCTATCGCCTGACGATGCTGCTGGTATCTATTTTTTTACTTCCCTTGATACTCATCGAAAAGTTGCTGCGTCCAGTTGAAAGCTCCTGGTCCTGGTGGTTCAGTGCCTACTTGAAAGGTCGTGCCCTGACCCGACAAAGGCCGTTCGATCTGATTTATTCGACCGGTGGTGCCTTTGCCGCCCATCTGGCGGCGCGTTCATTGAAGCGTGCTACGGGCACGGCATGGCTGGCCGAGGTGCACGACCCGATGGTGGTACCCGGAACATCGCCGGTTTCACGCCGGCAGAAAATTCAGGCGGATGTTGAACGTCAAATTTGCACCGATGCGGACATCGCCATCTGGTTTACCGATCAGGCACTGGCCAGTGCCCGCCTGCGGCATCCTCAATTGGCACAGCGGGGAAAAGTGATGTTGCCAGGCATCGACAAGCCTTTTTCGGTTTTGCCACCGTACCAGCCTGGTCCCAAATTTGTCATCGGGCATTTCGGCTCGCTTTCGTCCACCAGGCATCTTGGGCCGATCGTTGCGGCACTCGACTTGCTCAGCGAACGTCGACCTGATTTGGTGGACGCCACGGAGTTGCATGTGTACGGTGGCTCGCTGGACGAAATTTCCTCTGCGGCACTGGCCGGTTCCCGGGTACAGCGCTGCCTGCGCGACTTTGGCCGCATTGAAGCAGATCCGCAAACCGGTTTGAGCGGACGTGAGCAGATTCTGCACCGCATGCGGGCTGTGGATGTGCTGCTGTTGTTGCACGGTGAGGACGCCCTGTGCTCTGAATACTTCCCGTCCAAGCTGTACGAATATCTGTGGATGCAGCGCCCGCTACTGGCCGTGGTTCATCGCAACTCACAAATGGCCGCCTTGCTCCGTGGACAAGGACATGTGGCGGTTCTCTCTGGCGAAAATGGGGCCGACAGCTCCGCGGTGAGCCATGCGCTGGCGGCGGCGCTGGAGCAGCTTTTTGACCGCTGGCGCACGGTTGGTCTTGAGGACAACGGCCAGACAAGTCCCTACACTACCGAGGCGGCGGTGACACAACTGCTCGGGTGGGTGGATCAGTTTTCCAACTCACGTGTCTGATGCAACCCCTCTTGTCGCTTGTCGTTTTGAGCTTTCGAAACTTCGATGCGACCACCCGGGTCTGTCTGGAGTCGCTGCTGCCCTGGATTGACAATCCTGCGGTTGAAATATTCGTGGTGGACAACGGCTCACCCGATGACTCCGCACAGAAAGCAGTTGATTGGTGTGCCGTTCACCCGCCGGTCAAATGCCTTTTGAGCGAAACCAACCGCGGATTTGCGGGCGGCATGAATTACGGTGCTGCGCAGGCCAACGGAGAGTGGTTGCTGCTGGTCAATAACGACACGGTTTTTCCGGAGAAAGCCATTGATGCATTGAACCGTGTCATCAAGGAAGCGCCTTCTGATGTGGCCATGCTGGGGCCCATCACCAATGTCGCGGGCAATGGCCAGCGTTTGTGGAAGCCTGACGCCACGCACGTCGAGTGGCTGCAAATCGGGCACTGGCTGCACGACAACCCCTCGCACCAGCTGATGCCGGCCTACCGCTGTGATTTCTTCTGCATCGCGATTCGCCGTGATGTCTGGGATGAGCTCGGGGGACTGGATCCAGCCTTCGGCCTGGGCTACTACGAAGACTTTGATTTCAGCCTTCGTTTGGCGCAGGTCGGCTACCGGCAACTGATCACCGAAGACGTTTTTGTTCTTCACCTGGGAAGCGCCACCTTCAAAGCCAGTGAGGGCGCGAAGGCGTTGATGAAACGCAACAAGAAATTGCTTCAGAGCAAGCATCCGATAGCCCGCTTTGAACATACCCGACTTGGAAATCTTGCGGTGTTGCAGGCCTACAAAGAGCTCCAGGTCATGGGACAATGGACACCTGCACTGGAAGCAAGACGGCAGTTGCGCATCAATGCCCTGGACGGTGATGCGCCGCGAAGCATTTTGAAAAAATGGTTGTGGAAGAAAAAAGTCGCAGGGTTTCGCAATGAGCCACCCTCAGGATCGACCAAGGCTACGTCTTAAACGACGCGCCAGCCGCGACGGCCAGTTGCCACCCTACAACACGTTTCAGATCGGTTCGGTAACTCTTGCAGCAAAGTGCGCATGTGACTGTCATTGCTTGACCATGATGAGTCAGAAACCAAGGATGAATCCAGCCATGGCCGCCGTACCCTGCTCGTTTTGTCGCGTAGTCTTGGTTTCGTACTCTTTGATTTTATCTACGCTAAACGCGGACAAGCGCTTGGATACAACGTATGAATTTTCTGCCAACAGTGGAATGCCGACTTTGTGCTGTTCACTTGCAAGAAAATCATCGATTGTTCCATCGTAGTGGGTTCTTTTGACAGACATGTCACACCTGCCTGCCAACAGCGATATTGACTTTTTGCTGAAAAGGTAAATATGCCTAGGCGCATCCAGGCCCCACCAATATTTCCCATATGTATTTGAAACCTCAGATCCGGAAACGGGAGTTCGAATAAGAATTTCCCCATCTTTTTTCAGGCATCTTGAGATGTTTTTTACATCGTCGAAAGGTGTCGGGGAGTGTTCCAGTGAATGGTTAAACATGATCAGGTCAAACTTTTCGCCATTGACATAATTGACAAGCTCCTGAATGCCTGATTTGTATACCTTTGCTCCATTTCTGTAGGCGATGTTCTCGGGAACAAAGGGGCCGATCCCTACCACCTTTCTGATGCCAAGATCAGCAATTTCGTGCAGCAATTCGCCTGTGCCACAGCCAACCTCAAGAATCGACATGTCCTGATGAAGTTGGATGTGATTCGAGAGATGGTTGACAGGACAAGGACGAGCGGTAGCTAGAAATTTCGCAATGA
>JANXLW010000392.1 GCA_025354965.1 Betaproteobacteria bacterium | reverse complement strand
CCTCATACGGCTGGCGCAATACGATGTCGATCAGCTTGTCGGCGTCACGGAATTGACCGACGTTGCCGCCTGACAGCATGACCCTGGCGGCTTGCGCAATGGATTGGCTGGAAACACCCAATTCTCGCGCCTTGCTCTGGTCCACTTCAAGGCGCATAACCTTGACCGATTCGTTCCAGTTGTCGTTGACGCCCCGCATTTTATTGTTCGCGCGCAGCACTGACTTGACCTCGTCGGCCCGTTCGCGCAGTTCCCCCAGCATACCGCCAACAACCCGGAACTGCACCGGATATGCCACCGGCGGACCGTTCGGCAATATCTTGACGCGGGCCCGGATTTCGGGAAATTCCCGCGCCATCATGGCTGGCAACTTGACGCGGATCGAATCGCGCAATTTCAAACTCTGCGGCAGGATGATGAACTGCGACACGTTGCTTTGCGGGAAGATGGTATCGAGCGGCAGGTAAAAACGCGGAACCCCCGAGCCGACCCAGGTAGTGACACTTTCCACGCCCGGCTCCTGCCGCAAGCGTTCCTCTATCCTTTGGGTCGTCAGTTCATTGGCGACAAACGCGGTGCCTTCCGGGTACCAGACGTCAAGCAGAATTTCGGATCGGGACGAATCCGGAAAAAACTGCTGCTGCACCTGCCCCATGCCCACAATACCCAACGCAAAAGTCAGTAACGTGATACCGATAGTCACCCATCGGTATTGCACGCACCAGTTCACCGTCCGGCGGAAAACACTGTAAAAAGGAGAGTCAAACAGCTCGTGCGGATGGTCGCCTTCGGCGTGTGGCTTGACGCGCAGGAATAGCGTTCCCAGATACGGTACAAAGTAGACGGAGACAAACCAACTGATAACAAGCGCCAGCACAGTCACCGCAAAGATGGCAAACGTGTATTCGCCGGTGACCGATCTTGCGATCCCGATAGGCAAAAAGCCGACCGCGGTAATCAGTGTTCCGGTCAGCATCGGCATGGCAGTGATTTCGTAGGCAAATGTGGCCGCCCGTATCTTGTCGTAGCCCTCTTCCATCTTTCGCACCATCATCTCAACGGAGATGATCGCGTCATCCACCAGCAAACCGAGTGCGATGATGAGAGAGCCCAGTGAGATCTTGTGCAGACCGATGCCCCAGTAATTCATTCCCAGAAATGTCACCGCCAGCACCAGGGGAATGGTTATCCCAACCACCAGTCCGGGGTGCACATCGACGTAGTAGCGCCGGTACCAAGGCTGGACGCCATCGCGCCTGTGCAAACCCAGACTGACGAAGCTCACCGCCAGCACGATGACGATGGCCTCCACCAGCGTGCGGACAAATTCATTGACCGACCTGGCGACGGCGGCAGGCTGATCCTGAATCTCTTCCAGATGTAGACCTGCGGGGAATGCAGCGTTGATTTTTTCACTGGCACTCTTGAGCGCCTTGCCCAGTGCGATGATGTCGCCGCCCTTGGACATCGACACGCCCAGGGCAAGCACCTGCTTTCCTTGAAATCGCACTTTGACGCTCGCCGGATCAATATAAGCCCGCTTGATATTGGCAATATCACCCAAGCGCAATTGGCGACCGGAGCTACCCCGGATCGGCAGCGCGCTCAATTCCTCCACGGCAACAAACTGTCCCGCAACGCGCACCTGTACCACGTCCAGCGGCGTCTGCACGGCTCCTGCGCCCTCAACGGCGTTTTGTTGGTTCAACTGCGCCAGCACCTGGTTCAGGTCGAGCCCCAGTTGGGCCAGACGCCTTTGCGATATCTCGATATATATTTTTTCGTCCTGTACCCCGAACTCATCCACCTTGCTGACGTCCGGTATGCGCAGCAACTTTTGCCGCACTTCATCGGCATAAGTCTTTACCTCGGCGTCAGAAAACCCGTCAGCCTGCAAAGCGTAAATGGTGCCAAACACATCACCGAATTCATCGTTGAAAAAAGGACCCTGAACGCCGCCGGGCAAGGTCTGACGCATGTCCCCCACTTTTTTGCGAACGTCGTACCAGATGTCGCTGACGTCAGTGGCCCGCGTAGAGTCCTTCACCTGAAACAGGATGGTCGTCTCGCCCGGCTTGGAAAAGCTGCGAATCTTGTCGGCACTGGGCACCTCTTGCAGAGTGCTTTCAATCTTGTCGGCCACCTGCTCGGCCATCTGCTGCGCAGTAGCCCCGGGCCAGAAAGCCCGCACCACCATCAGTCGAAAAGTAAATGGCGGGTCTTCATCCTGGCCCAACTGGAAGTAGGCTGCGGCGCCCAGCAACAGCAGCACGAGCATCAGGTAGCGAGTCAGCGCCACATGGTCCAGCGCCCACTTGGAGAGGTTGAACACCTCTTTGGGTTGATCTTGCTTCATGGACATGCTACTTGGACGGGGCAGCGTTGGAAGTGACCGCCGGTGGCGGCGCAGCGAGACTGCTCGCTAGCGGAGAACTCCCCTTGTAGATTGACACTTTCTGCCCGGCCGACAGCACGTGTACGCCGGCCGACACCACCTGCATGCCGGGCTGCAAACCGCTGACCACCACCAGGTCGTTGCCATCGGCGGTGGCGATTTGTACCGGCTGCAGTCTGATGGTCATGCTGGCAGGGTCCACAACCCAGACGGCGGAAGACTTGCCGCTCTGGTACAAGGCACTGGTGGGCAGTTTGATGACATCGATGCCGCTGCGATCAAATACTTTGGGCACCACTGTCACTGTGCTGCCCAGCGGCAATGCATCATTGGCCGCAAGCGACACCTTGACGGCAAACGTTCGCGTAACCGGGTCGGCGCTGGCAGCAACCTCCCGCACGCGAGCCTGAACGCTGGCATTTGACGGCCAAACGCGAACCTCCACCAGCGTGCCCAGCGTGATCAATGCAACCTTGTCCTCGGGCACGGCGAACACCACATCGCGGGGTCCGTCCTGAGCAATTCGCAACACCGGTGTGCCAGCCGCCAGCACTTGACCGGGTTCCGCCTCCACTGCAGTCACCACACCCGAGGCATCGGCTTGCAAAGTGGTGTAGGCCGCCTGGTTGCCTTGCCCGGTCAACTGGGCTTGTGCTTGTTCCAGTTGCGCCTGGGCTGCTTTCAGGGTGGCTTCGCGGCGCTCCAGTTCGGCGTCACTGATGAAATTCTGATCTCGGAGTTCCTTGAAGCGCCTGAAATCGGCGGCAACCAGATCGCGATTGGTGATAGCTGCACTGAGTTGCGCCCTGGCGGCGTCAATTGCCAGTTGGTAGTCCTGCGGATCAAGCTGCGCCAGCAGTTGCCCGGTCTTGACGCGCTGCCCCACATCGACAGGGCGCCGGATCAACTTGCCCGCCACCCGAAAACCCACCCGAGACTCTGTCCGCGCCCTCACTTCACCGGAAAACTCCGAACCAGTCTGCATACTGTGCACTCCCACCGTCAGCACTTTGACCGCCTGAACCGGCTCCGGCGGGGGAACCGTCTTGGAACAAGCTGTCAGGTAGCAAAGCGCCGCCAAAAACAACAGCAAATTGCTGAATAACTTTAGATACTTGGCAGGATTCATGACAGCATTCGCCTTTAGGACACACAATACGACTTTAATGACCAATTGGTTATTAATTTAAGATAGTTTTTAAAAATTGTCAAACGACTTGAATTTAGACCCCGCGAATAATGGATCACTACGAGAATTTTCCAGTTGCCTCCTGGCTTTGCCCAGCACGGCTGCGACCGGCAATTGCGGCCATTTACGGTTTTGCCCGCACCGCTGACGACATTGCTGATGAAGGCGAAGCGCCAAGTCTGACCCGACTTGCGGATCTGGCTGCTTATCGCACTGACTTGCAAACCATCAGCATTGGGCAAGGCCACAGCGGCAAGTGGCCGCAGGTGTTTGAGCCGCTGAGCAAAGTAATGCAGGAGTTTCAGTTGCCGACCCTGATGCTGGACCGGTTGCTGCAGGCTTTTGAACAAGACATACGCTTTACCGCCAGCGCTCGTCGCTACCAGACAGAAGCCGAACTGCTGGACTATTGCACACGCTCAGCCAACCCGGTGGGTCGCCTGCTGCTGCATCTGTACGGTATTAAGGATGACCAGTCACTGGCACAGAGCGACCAGATCTGTAGCGCATTGCAACTCATCAACTTCTGGCAGGACATCAGCGTCGATCTCGCGCGCGGGCGCTGGTACGTCAGTCTGCAGGCGATGCAACGACACGGCGTGAGTGACGCCGACCTGCAGGCAGACAGCCAATCCCAAAACGCAGCAAAGTTGGTAGCAGACAATGCAAGCAATGCAAGATCGATGATGCAAAGTGGCGCATCACTCGCGTGCCGAATACCGGGTCGCGCCGGCTGGGAACTGCGACTGGTGGTACAGGGCGGCCTGCGCATACTCGACAAAATTGAAACCTTGAAGTTTGCAACCTGGCGCTCGCGGCCCACGCTGGGTTGGACTGACTGGCCCTTGCTGCTATGGCGAGCGTGGCGCATGAGGTGATGAACGCTGATTAAACTAGGCCACGCAACCCGAACTCTTCATGACGCCACAAGACTACGTCCAGCAAAAGGCCGCCACCTCAGGCAGCAGCTTTTATTACGCTTTTTTGTTTTTACCCAAACCCCGGCGCGCTGCCATTACGGCGTTTTATGCGTTCTGCCGCGAGGTCGATGATGTGGTCGACGACATGGTCGACCCCAGTGTGGCCCAAACCAAACTGGCTTGGTGGCAGGCTGAGGTGGCCAAGTCATTTGCCGGGCAGGCCAGCCACCCGGTCATGCAGTCGTTGATGCCACTGGCTGCGCAGTACGGCATCGAACAACACCACCTGCAGTCGGTGATCGAGGGCTGTCAGATGGACCTGACCCAAACCCGTTATCTCGACTACCCCACGCTGCAGCGCTACTGCCATCTGGTGGCCGGTGTGGTGGGAGAAGTGGCTGCCAACATTTTTGGCCATACACAGGCAACGACAATCGCCTACGCGCACAAGCTGGGGCTCGCCCTGCAGCTCACCAACATCATCCGCGACGTCGGAGAGGACGCCTTGCGCGGGCGCATTTACCTGCCCATGAACGAGTTGCAGCGCTTTGATGTGAAAGCACATGAAATCCTCCAGCGCAGTTACTCCGACCGCTTTACGGCACTGATGCAATTCCAGACTCAGCGTGCCCTGGCCCTTTATGATGAAGCGCTGGCCCTGCTGCCGCCATCCGATCGCCGAGCCCAGAAGCCGGGGTTAATGATGGCCAGCATTTACCGCACCTTGCTGAAGGAAATTGAACACGATAACTTCACTGTCCTGCACCAGCGCACCAGCCTCACACCCTTGCGCAAAATGTGGTTGGCCTGGAAGGTGCAAGCGCTGGGGCGGGTTTGAATATGGCCGCCACGCGTGCCACTTTCTGTGTTGTGCCAGGCATTGCTTGGGGCAGCCCGGCTCGGCGGCGATGCGTGAATAAATGAAAATTGCCATCATCGGCGCGGGCTGGGCCGGCTTGGCGGCGGCCATCGAGTCGACACGGGCTGGCCACAGTACCGTGGTATTTGAAGCATCCCGGGTCATTGGTGGGAGAGCCAGAGCTCTAACTGGCGCACTACCTGACGGAACCCCCGTGACGCTGGACAATGGTCAGCACATTCTGATTGGTGCCTACAGCGAATCCTTGCGGCTACTGCGTCTGGTTGGCGTGGACCCCGAAGTAGCGCTAATGCGACTGCCCATGATGTTGCTGTTTCCAGACGGGCGGGGCCTGCGTTTTCCGCACTGGCCAACACCGCTGGACGCACTGGCCGGTATCGTGTCAGCGCGCGGCTGGAGTCTGGCAGACAAGTGGTGCTTGCTGCTTGCAGCGGCTGGCTGGCAGGCTGGCGACTTCCAATGTGAGGCCGCCAGCACTGTGACCCAACTTTGCCAGCGCCTGAGCCCGCGCGTCATGACCGAACTGATTGAGCCACTGTGCGTGTCGGCTCTCAATACGCCGGCTGATCAGGCCAGCGCCCAGGTGTTCCTGCGCGTGCTGAAAGACGCCTTGTTCGGCGTACCGGGCGGCTCCAATCTGCTGCTGCCACGGGTTGACCTTTCCGCCCTGTTTCCGCAGGCCGCTTCGCGCTGGCTGACTCGCCACGGTGGCCAGTTGCGCCTGGGTACGCGGGTGGAATCATTGTTGCCGCAAGGCACGCGGTGGCAAATTCAGGGCGAAGATTTTGATATCGTGATTCTGGCAATGTCTGCGTCCGGATCGGTCAGCACGCTGGAAAAAACTGTACCGCTGGTCAATGACTTCCCGGCAAGCAAGATTCGACTATGGACCGACTTCGCGAGCCAGCTGCCCTTTCAGGCGATCACCACGGTTTATGCCTGGGGCAACTATGCCGGCCTGCCCTACCCCATGCTGGCGCTGCGCAGCAATGGCGGCGCGACCGGGCAAAGCTCAGGCTTGGCGCCAGCGCAGTTTGTCTTCGACCGTGGCCAGTTGGGTGGACCGCAAGGATTGCTCGCCTTTGTCGTAAGCGCCAGCAACGACAGCCGCGAAGCGCTGCAGGCACAGGTCATCCGGCAAGCTCAAATGCAACTGGGCCTCACGCTGCAAGCAGTTCAAACCGTTGTGGAGAAGCGTGCCACCTTTGCCTGTAGACCCGGACTGCAACGCCCGTTGCAGCAAATTGCACCCGGCTTGCTGGCCTGCGGTGACTATGTGGCCGGCCCCTACCCGGCCACTCTGGAGGGTGCAGTGCGCAGCGCCGTAGCGGCCATCAAGACTGGCTTGCTGGACGTTTATGATGCGCACTGACTGGCACTTCTGCTCTAACATTTTAAAACTCACTCTGATCACATGACCTCTTTCAAGTCCGGGCGCTACGCCGAGGAACCACAGTTCAACCATGGTCAGGTGCCGCGCACTGCAGTACTGTATTGCAACCTTGGCACACCTGACACGCCCAGCACGGCCGCTGTGCGACGCTTCCTGCGGGAGTTTTTAAGTGATCCGCGTGTCGTCGAAATTCCACGGCTAGTCTGGTTGCTGATTTTGCACGGCGTCATCCTGCGCTTTCGGCCTGCCAAATCAGCTGCCAAATACGCCAGCATCTGGAGTGCTGCAGGCTCACCGTTGAAAGTCTGGACCGAGAAGCAGGCCAAGCTGCTGCAAGGCTGGTTGGCGCAGCGCGGCCATTTTGTGCAGGTCCGCTATGCCATGCGCTATGGCAGCACTTCCATTGCCTCGCAACTCGACCTGCTCAAAGCGGAGGGAACCACTCGCGTACTCATCCTGCCGGCCTATCCCCAATATTCGGCGACCACCACAGCCAGCCTGTTTGATGCCGTCTATGCTTGGGCCGGTACCGTGCGAAATATTCCCGAACTGCGCTTTGTCAATCATTACCACGATGACCCGAACTATATTGTCGCGCTGGCAAGCAAGGTCCGTCGCTATTGGAAGATTCATGGTCGACCAGATCAGTTGGTCATGAGTTTTCATGGCGTCCCGCAGCGCACGCTGCTGCTGGGCGACCCGTACCACTGCGAATGCTTGAAGACCGCGCGTTTGCTTGCCGAACAACTGGGCCTGGCGCAACAGCAGTTCAAAGTAACTTTTCAATCGCGCCTGGGTCGCGCCAAGTGGCTGCAACCCTATACTGAACCGACCTTGATCGCAATGGGGCAAACCGGAGTCCACCGGGTCGACCTAGTCTGCCCGGCCTTTACCAGCGACTGTCTGGAGACACTGGAAGAAATCGATATGGAGGGGCGCGCTGCGTTCTTGAAGGCGGGCGGCAAGGAGTTTCACTACATCTCCTGTCTGAACGACGATCCAGAGTGGATAACCGCTTTGTGTGAGTTAACTCAGCTCCATCTCTCCGGTTGGCCGACCCATGTTGCACCCCAGCAACAGGCGTTGGCGGTGTCACGTGCCGCCGCCCTTGCGCTGGGCGCCACACAATAGGCTAGCGGTAAAATTCAAACGCTATATTTTCGATAGCTACTTATGCATATTTTTCAGGGGTCAAGTCCATTTTTTTGCGTGGATGACGAGAAGGGGGCAGTACTCATCCACCTCGGACGGCACCGATATGCGAAAGCCGGTAGCTAGATCCAGGCTCGACCGCTTGGGAACAAATGATGACCGCAACCAGCGCAACCATTCTTATCGTCGACGACTATGCCGAGAATTTGCATGTTCTGAGTGAACTGCTGCGTCCCCACTATCGAGTGTTGGCCGCCACTTCGGGCGATCTTGCTGTGCGCATCGCCAACAGCTTGCCATCGCCCGACCTGATCCTGCTGGATGTCATGATGCCAGGCATGGATGGCTATGCGGTGCTGGCACGACTGCGCGACAACCCAGCTACCCGTGATATCCCGGTGATTTTTCTCACCGCCTTGGCAGATGCAGAAAGCGAGGAACGCGGTCTCTTGCTCGGCGCTGCCGACTACATTACCAAGCCCATCAGACCGGCGGTGGTGCTGGCCCGCGCGCGCAACCAACTTGAAGCCAGGCAAGCACGCGAATGGATGAAAAGCCAGAACGCAGTGCTGGAGGCCGAGGTGAGCCGACGCATGACCGAGAACGACCTTACCCAGCGTGTCAGCATCCGGGCATTGGCGCATTTGGCTGAAATACGTGACCCGGAAACCGGCAATCACCTCCGGCGCACCCAAGCCTACGTGCAACTGCTGGCGCTCAGCTTGCGCCAACATCCGCGCTTCGCAGCCACGCTGACCCAACGCTATATCGATCTACTGGTGCGCTCAGCGCCGCTGCATGACATTGGAAAGGTCGGAATTGCCGATACCATCCTGCTCAAGCCTGGCGAGCTAACGCCCAACGAGTGGGCCATCATGCAAACCCATGCCAAACTCGGCAGCGATGCGATCGAACAGGCGGAGCGTGACATCAAGATGCCGCTGGAGTTTCTTTCGGTAGCCAAGGAAATTGCCCACTGGCATCACGAAAAGTGGGACGGCAGCGGCTATCCGGATGGATTGGCCGGTGACGCCATTCCGGTATCAGCGCGCCTGATGGCAGTGGCCGATGTGTTCGACTCCCTGATTTCGGCACGCGTCTACAAGACTGCTCTGTCCTATGCACAAGCCCGCAACATCATTGCCAAGAGGCATGGCAAACACTTTGATCCGGACGTCGCAGATGCCTTCCTGGCCGGTTTCGCAAATTTCGTCCGCATTGCCCAGCAAAGCCGGGACCCAGACCCGTTGTCAGTGCCGCCTGAGCTTGCACCGGTAGCCCAATGAATGCTGGTGACAGCCAGTTGCCAGCCGCGGACCCGCAGATGTCGGGGGTCAGCGACATTTCGCTTTCCGGCAAAGCGCGTGAAATCTTTCACTGGGGTTCTCTGAAAACCCGAATCACGCTGGGCGTGCTGGTCATTTTTTTGATCAGCGTCTGGTCACTGACTTTCTACACCAGCCAGACGTTGCGGGAGGACATGCAGCACCAGTTGGGCGAGCAGCAGCTTTCAACGGCGTCACTGTTGGCGTCGCAGGTAAATTTCGATTTTGACGACCGTTTGGTTGCGCTCAAAGCGCTTGCTGGGCAAATCAGCCCAGACCTGTTGCAGCAGCCTGCCAGACTCCAAATCTTCCTGCAGGAACGCCCGTCTTTTCAAGGTCTGTTCAATGCCGGCACCTTCGTCGCAACGGCGGATGGTACGGCCATCGCTTCGCTGCCGCTGCCAGTCGAGCGGATTGGCCTCAACTACCTGCAGCGAGACCACGTGGCAGCGGCGCTCAAGGAAGGCAGGCCGGCCATCAGCAAACCGTTCGTCGGTGCCGTGCTGAAGTCGCCGGTGTTCTCGATGGCTATGCCGATTCGGGACGGACAAGGCAAGGTGATCGGCGTGCTGGTGGGGGTCACCGACCTGCGCAAGCCAAATTTTCTGGACCAGGTAACGGCAAACCGTTACGGCAAAACCGGCGGCTACTTGCTGATCGCGCCACAGTCCCGAATCGTGGTCACGGCCAGCGACAAGAGCCGCATTTTGGAAACGCTACCTGCGCCAGGGGTCAACCCGGCTCTTGACCGTTTCATTCAGGGCTAC
Organism: Betaproteobacteria bacterium; assembly: GCA_025354965.1. Taxonomy (GTDB): domain Bacteria; phylum Pseudomonadota; class Gammaproteobacteria; order Burkholderiales; family Burkholderiaceae_C; genus Rhodoferax. Next base: position 21,552 of record JANXLW010000392.1, on the reverse strand, counting down.
CAAGGCTCCGATATTTTCCGTAACCCACAGGGTGTGGAGGTACTTGCCTCGGCCAAGAGCATTCCATCGGCCGGTTGGTACGTGGCGGCCGTACTACCCACCGCCGAAGCCTTCGCATCAGTTCACGCCATGCAGCTGCGTATCGCCCTGGCAACTGCGCTGCTGACCCTGTTGGCGGGGACGCTGACCTGGTGGTGGTTGCGACAACTGCTGGCGCCCATGCTGACCGCCACCAGCGCGTTGAAGGAGTGGTCCCGCAGCCGTCAGGAGGTGCAAGCGCTGCCGATTGCCCGATCCGATGAAATCGGCCAGCTCATCGGCGGCTTCAATGCCCTGCTGGAAACACTGGGGCGACACGAAACCGCCTTGCAGCAAAGCGAAAGCCGCTACCGCACTCTCGTGGAGTTGTTGCCGGAAGGTGTCGCCGTGCACCGTGACCTGAAATTGTTGTACGTCAATCCGGCCCTTGTCAAAATGTTTGGCGCCGACAATGCGCAAGAGTTGATGGGTCGTTCGGTGCTCGATCTGGCGCGACCCGACTTTCACCCCTTGATGCATCAGCGCGTCCAGAAGTTGACCAGCGAAGGAGTCAGCCTGGCAGTAGCCGATGAAACCTACCGCAAGCTCGACGGCACCGAGATTGACCTGGAAGTACAGAGTGCGCCGGTGGTCTACGCTGGTGCGGCGGCTATTCTTACGGTAGCGCATGACGTTACCAAACGCAGGCAGATTGAGGCCAAAGTCCAGCGCATCTCACAGCTTTACGCTGCCTTGAGCCGTTGCAACGACGCCATCGTGCATTGCGACAGTACGGCCGCATTGTTCACGCAGGTTTGTCGTGACACGGTGCAGGTTGGCGGCATGACGATGGCCTGGATTGGGCGCGTCGATGCGGCTACGCAACAGGTTCGACCAGTTGCAGCCTATGGCGCTGGCATTGCCTATCTGAAGGACGTCACCTTTTCGGTGGATGCAAAAGATCCGCTTGGCCTGGGGCCAACCGGTAGTGCAATTCGCGACAAGCAGCCCTACTGGTGTCAGAATTTTCAGCTGGATCCACGCACTGCGCCCTGGCACGCGCACGGCGCACGTGCCGGCTGGGGTGCCTCGGCATCGCTGCCTTTAAATTGCGATGGCAAGACCTTCGGTGCCCTCACCCTTTACGCTGCAAAGGCAAATGCTTTTGACGAAGACGTACGCCATCTACTATTGGAGATGGCGACCAACATCAGCTTTGCGCTGGACGGTATGGCGCGCGAAGCCGCGCGCCAAGCGGCAGAAGCGGCCTTGCGCGACAGTGAGGCGCGCTACCGTTCTATCCTCAATGCCTCACCCGACGCCATCACGATCACCAATCTGGCTGGGCGAATCCTGATGGTCTCGCCGATGAGTTTGAAAATGTTCGGTTTCGAAAGTGACAACGAAATCAAGGGCAAGCTGATCAGCAGCTTCACTGTGCCGCAAGACCGACAGCGCGCCGCGGAACATGTGGCACGCGTGTTCCAGGGCACCTTGACAGGGCCGGGTGAATACCTCGCGCTGCGCCGTGACGGCAGCACCTTCGATATCGAAATCAACGCCGAGTGCATCCGTGACACCGCCGGAAAGCCCGCACGCCTGATATTCATAGTGCGTGACATCAGCGCACGAAATCAATTGAAAAGGGCATTGCAGGCCAGCGAGACGCGCTTTCGTAACCTGTTACAGGGAATTCCATTTGTCTCGGTGCAAGGCTATGGGCCAACCGGAATGACGCATTACTGGAATCAGGCATCCGAGCGACTTTATGGCTATAGCGAGCAAGAAGCGATTGGACGCAATCTGCTCGATCTCATCATTCCAGCCGAAATGCGCAACGGCGTGCAGCAAGCGGTGGCGCAAATGTTCCAGACCGGGCAGCCGATGCCAACCGAAGAACTCTCGCTGATGCGCAAGAATGGCACACGGGTCGATGTCATTTCAAGCCACGCCTATGTTCAGGTGCCGGGACAGGAGCCAGAAATGTTTTGCGTCGACATTGATGTCACGCAACGCAAGGCGGCCGAGGAGCAGTTGCGCAAACTTTCACAGGCGTTGCACCAAAGCCCTGAAAGCATTGTCATCACCAGCGCAGATGGGCTGATCGAGTACGTCAACGATGCCTTCGTCCAGACCACTGGCTTCAGCCGCGAGGAAGTCATCGGAAAAAACCCGCGCATACTGCAATCGGGCAAGACGCAACCTGAAACCTACACCGCCATGTGGGCTGCGCTGAGCCAGGGCCAAACCTGGAAGGGCGAGTTTCACAATCAAAAAAGGAACGGCAGTCAGTACGTGGAATTCGCCATCATCAACCCGCTGCGCCAGCCCGACGGCCGCATCACGCACTACGTTGCCGTGAAAGAAGACATTACCGAGAAAAAACAGTTGGGCGATGAACTGGATCGTTACCGACATCACTTGGAAGAACTGGTCACCAGCCGCACGGCGGAATTGAATGCGGCGCGCCAACAGGCCGAAGCCGCGAACCGGGCCAAGAGTGATTTTCTGGCGAATATGAGCCATGAAATCCGCACACCGATGAATGCCATCATCGGCGTCACCCATTTGTTGCGGCGCTCCGGGGCCAGCACAGAGCAACTAACGAGGTTGAACAAAATTGACAGCGCGGGTCGGCATCTGCTGGCGATCATCAACGATGTTCTGGACCTGTCCAAGATCGAGGCCGGCCAACTACAACTGGAAAACATCGACTTTTCCTTGTCTGCCATCTTCGACCACGTTGCCGCCATCATCACAGAGTCGGCGCGCGAAAAAGATCTGAAAATCGAAATCGAACTTGATCCGGTTGTTGTTCCCGAATGGCTGCGTGGTGACCCCACGCGGCTGCGCCAGGCCCTGCTCAACTATGCCGGCAATGCGGTCAAATTCACCGAAACGGGATTCATTGCAATGCGTGCCAAGCTGCTGCAGGAACGCGATTCCGAATTGCTGCTGCGCTTCGAAGTGCAGGACAGTGGCATCGGCATCGATTCCGATCAGTTGGAGCGTCTATTTCAAACTTTCAAGCAAGCCGACAGCTCAACCACGCGCAAGTATGGCGGCACCGGCCTGGGGCTCTCGATCACTCGGCGACTGGCAAACATGATGGGTGGAGAAGTCGGCGTTGACAGCGCGCCCGGTGTTGGCAGCACGTTCTGGTTCAGTGCTTGGCTGCGGCGCGGCCAAGGGCCGACGCCGAACGAACTTGCCGCGCCGACAGCCGAAGAGGTAAATGCCGAGACCACTTTGCTGCTGCGCCGTGGCGGAGAGCGGATTTTGTTGGCGGAAAACAATCTCCTCAATCGCGAAGTTGCCATGGAGTTGCTGCGTGGCGTGGGCATGACGGTGGACACCGCAACCGATGGTCAACAAGTGATCGAAAAGGCGCAAAACCAAGCCTATGACCTGATCCTGATGGACATTCAGATGCCGCACATCGATGGGCTGGATGCAACCCGCATTATTCGGGCCTTGCCGGGTTGGCACAGCAGGCCTATTCTGGCCATGAGCGCAAACGTCTTTGCAGAGGGCAGACGCGCCTGCGTCGATGCCGGCATGAACGACTTTGTCGCCAAACCAGTGGAGCCAGCCCTGCTTTATGCGGCACTGCTGAAATGGTTGCCTTCCACCACAACTGCGGCGCAGGCAAGCGCAGGCGGGCCGGTATGCTTGCCGGAGACACTGGCCGCGGACCTGTCGATTCAACCCATGAAAGCAGATGCCGCAGCCTTGCAAGCAGTGTTGAGCGCGCTTGAAACACTGCTGGCGCAGAGCGATACCGCGGCAATCTCCCTCTTTCAGCAGCATGACAAATTGCTGCACGCCACCTTGGGCCAGGCCGGCGACGAACTGGCGCGCCAACTCAAACAGTTCGACTTTGAAGCCGCCCTGCAAACCCTGTGCTCAATCCGTCAGCCGGGTGAATCTTGAAGCGTCGGCACCGAGCGATCCATGGCCGGGCATAATCACTGCCTTCTACCGTTTTTTGAATCCGTCAGGAAGCCTGACCAGACCAGGCACCAAAGCACGCATGACAGATCACTATGCGACCCTTGGAGTTAGCAGCTCTGCAACCCTTGCCGAAATCAAAAAGGCGTTCCGCCGACAGGCGGCGTTGCATCACCCGGACCGAAATTCCGCCGTTGACGCGCCCAGGCGCTTTCAGACAGTGCAAGCGGCTTACGAAGTGCTTTCGGATGCCGCCAAACGCCAGGCTTATGACCAGAACCGACGCCGAAATCTGCTGGACAGTCCGATCGATACGGCGCGAGAAATTTGGCACAGCTACTTTGAACGACTACTGTAAAACCCACATGTCAGGCATATGAAATACCTTGCGCTATGAGCATCTCCCCGTTTTTCCGCGAGTTGCGCTCTGCCTACCAGTCTGAAATGGATGATTTGACTTTTGATTCGGAAGGCCGAAACGTGTTGCGCCAACGATTGACGCAAAGGCGCAATGAGTTTGACTTCCTGCTCAACATGATCGAGCTCAGCCCAGAGATGGTGGCAGTGACTTTTCACCAGGGCTTTCGCTTCAAGCTGCCGGCCGTGATGGACCACCTGCTGACACATGCAGCCGACGAATTCCCCGATTGGCACAGCCTGGCTGATGCCGCCGAGTTGACGCCGTGGGCGCACGACCTGACGCAAGTGGTACTCAAAGAACCCATGGGCGCCTGGTTTTTGACAGTGGCAGCTGGCCTGGAATATATGTATGGCAAGGCGGAGTTTCCCGCCAGCATCAAACATGACAACGACGATGGCGCTGCTGGCGACGATCACGACAACGCATTTGAAACTGAAGAAGAACAAGACGCCCGCAGCCGTGAAGAAGCCGGTGCCGACTGGATGGTTGAACAAGGCTTTGACCGTAAAGACTGACATGAACCACCTTGCACTGATCGCAAAAACTCACAATCTGATTGCCGCTGGCGACATCGTCGGCGCCGAGTCAGCCCTGGTCGAACTGGCCGACTCCGAGGGCGATAGTGCGCTGGCGCTGGTACTGGAGCAACTGCCACCGAAAGACGTTCTGGCGGTGATCCGCGAATACGACAACTCCAGGGAATCGGTCATCAATCTGCTGGTGACGTCAAGTCAATTTGCCCGCGCCGTGGTGATTGAAAAACAATACAAGGACCTGACCCGCACTCATTTGCGCGGCATGGTCAACTCCATTGTTTTCCGGGACGATGCCGATCCGGTAGATTTTTTAACTGCGATCGGCGACCTGGAGGGTGGCAGCGACGCGTTGGCCGATTACTTTTCAGAGAAATGGAGCCGTGTCGAAGCCTTTGCCCGCACCGGCACGTTTGACCTGGCGCAAGACGATGGTGAAAGCTTGTCTGAAGCCGCCTTGCTGGCCTCGGCTTATGTGAAGCCACGGCTGGAGCAAGACGAAGTGGCTGACCACGACTGGATGGAGCTGGCCTGGCTGTTGCGCTATCAATGCCCGGACCTGTTCATTGAAATGCTGCTGGTGTTGCGGGAGAAAGTGCGCGCCTTCGAGGCCGGCTCCGCTGAGGAGGTAGCCCCCGAAGGCGACACCAGGATCGAGACCGGCGACACCGACCGTGGCGAGGCAACGCCAGCGGCGCGTGAGTCGGATGAGGAATCGGCGATCTAGATGTCAGAGCTGCGCCTGGTCTCGCCCGCTACTGTCTCACTCTACGACGCGCGCCCTTTTTTTGAAAAGGCATTGGCCTATGGTGTCCAAAACGCCATCATCGATCATCATAAGCTGGACGCCATCTGCGCCGATGCGCCGAAAGGCATGGTGCAAATTGCACGCTATTTTGGCACTGAGTATTTGCGTCCGAAACTCGAAGTGGCTAAGCACCGACTGGTCAATCTGGTCAGTCTTTACCTTGAAGTCGCCAGTGCCGGTGATTTGCGACTGGCCGCCGAATCGCTCCGTGATCACTCATTTTTATCCCATTCTAAAGGTGGCTCAGACTTGTTGCGGCGCTTGATTGCCATGCCGCAGAACAGTCACTTTGGCATGCATGAGCGTAGCGGCTTTACCGACGCCCAGATTCCGGTCCTGGCCGAATGGTCGCTGAAAAACTTGGCTGCCTACCAGGCCGAATTCGCCAGACGCAGCGCTGCGACGCAGATGATGGAGACCGCCATTTGGCTGGCCGGGCAACTGGGCATGGGTGTCGCCGAGTTAGAAGAAGCCGCCCCAGACAGCGAGGCCGTCATACGCACCGCGCTATTGACCCTGGCCACCGGCGGTACCGAGATGCCGGATTGGGTGGCGTTTGAAAAAATGGTGACCGCGCCGCGCAAAAAAAACACCGCAAAAAAAAAGGCTGCCAGCGGTTTCGACGGGTTCATTGTCATGCCAAAAAACCTGCCCGCTCACTGCACAGCCATGCTGGAAGCTGTGCGCCAGTCCGTCATCTCCGACTTGCCAAAAATTTTCGACGGCACCGTGTCCGCCAGAAAACTATTCGACCAGACACCGGCCTTCATGGGTCGCTATTTCTGGGTTGAAAGTGGTCTAAGCGAAGTAGACCAGCACGACCGCGCGGCGTCGCAAGCCTGGCACAAAGCCACCGGCGGGCATTGCGACGATGGCTCTTTGCTGACCCTGTTTTTGTGCATCGCGGCGGGTGCCACACGCAAGACCCTGTTGACCGAAAAAAGCGCAACAACTTTGATTCGCAAAATCCGAAAAACAGGTCTCAAGCCCGATTTGGCCAGCCAATACATGGCGCACCATGCCCCGGCGCAACACCGCCAGGACTATGCCCGGCTATGGCGCGAATTTGTTGAGGAAGCACAGTCGACGCTGCAAAGTGACTTGGATTACACGCTAACAGACGCACTGGCGCTGCTGCGGCGCGAGTGCCATGTGACGTAAATCTTGCTCAATTTGCCGCCTCGATGAAGTCTGCGACCTGGGCCAGCTGATCCGGCACATTGAGCGCCGGGGCATGACCACAACCCTTGATTTCCACCACTTTCAGCAGGCCCGCCAGACCCGGGCCACGGCGCCACATCTCGCTAACCGTTTCAGGCAATACCAGATCGGAGTCAGCGCCGCGCAAACACAGCACTGGAAGTTCAAGCGCGTCGTAATGGTCCCAGATCAAATAGTCGTCCGGATGGCTGATGAACTGCTGCACCATGGCGGGGTCGTAATGGGGCGTGACACGGCCATCGGGCAAACGGCGCGTCGATGTTTCGGTCAGCCGGCGCCACTGCGCATCGCTCAGCCAACCGTAGGGCTGGTAGACCTGACGAAAAAAGGCTTCGAGTTCCAGCACGGTGGCAAACGCCGGCGGGTTACCGGCATAGGCCCGAATGCGGCCAATGGCAGCCGGCGCCAATTGGGGTGCATTGTCGTTCAGGGTCAGGCTCAGGATGCGCTGCTTCATGCCCGCATCAAGCCGGCCGGATGCACACACAGTACCGATGGCACCGCCCATGGAGGTGCCGACCCAATGCGCTTTTTCAATCCCGAGTTGATCAAACAACTCGGTCGCGATACGGGCAAAAAATGACAGGCAGTACTCCTGCTGCGGCAGCGGACTCCATTGGCTCAGGCCACGTCCGATAGTGTCCGGGCAAATCACCCGATAGCCACGTGCACTCAAGTGCCCGGCCAACTCGTCCATGTCGCGTCCGGTGCGAGCCAGACCGTGCCAGGCGATCACCGTAGACGGATGCTGGGCACCCCATTCGGTGTAATGAATCTCGCGCCCAGCGCAGGTCAGGTAGTGTGAGGTCATTGACATAGCGTCCCCCTGCCGTGACCCGAAGGCCACATGGGAAGATTTTTACTGGGGAATCGTGATCGAGTTGCCGACAAAGCCGATGGTGTCGCCTGCTGCGGGTGTCACGGCGATGGCGGGTACATTGGTCGCCGCGATGGCAGGTGCGGCACCGGGCACACCACCGCGTGCCGTGGTGCGCACCACTTGGGGATCGCTTCCGCCGCAACCCAGCAGCATCACACTGCCCAGCAGCGTGGTCGCCAGCGCGGGCAGGAGTCCCCGATTCAATCGATTTGTCTTCCTCATTTTGATTTCCTTGGTAGTACATCGATCACACAAAAACGGGTTCAAACCTTCGCCCGACCCGCACGCAAACGTCCCACCACCCCGGTGGGAAAGTAATACACCGACAACACGAACAACACACCCAGCCAGAGCAGCCACCGATCCGGCGACAGCAAGGTGGCGAACCAGGGCAAGGAGGAGGCCGCCTGATGCCCGACGCGCAACAAATCCTGCAGGTAGCTTTGTGCCACCAGGAACAACGCTGCGCCAATGGCTGCGCCATAAATAGTGCCCATGCCGCCGATCACCACAATCAACAGCACGTCCATCATGATCTCGAACGACAGCGAGGTGTCGGGTCCGTTGTAGCGCAGCCAGAGCGCCAGCATGGTGCCGGCCAGGCAGGCAAACAGCGCCGACAAGATGCTGGACGTGGTCCGAAAGACGACCACCCGATAGCCGATCGCTTCGGCCCGAAATTCGTTCTCGCGAATCGCCTGCAGCACGCGGCCAAACGGCGAATTGACGATGCGCAACATAGCCAGCAGGAGCACCAGTGCCAGCGCGAACAGGAGGTAGTAGCACAGCAGACGCCCATCCAGCGCAACGCCGAGAAAAGGCGTATCGCTGAATTCAAAACTGGGTGACAAAACCTCGGGTACTTTGAAACTCAAACCATCCTCACCACCGGTGATGTCGGAGAGTTGCGACGCCAGCGTCAAAAAGGCCGAGGCCACGGCCAACGTGATCATGGCAAAAAAGATGGCCCGCACCCGCAGTGAAAACAGGCCCACCAGCAAGGCCAGTAAAAACGAGAGCAGCAATGAGCACAGCACCCCCAGCGCCAGCGCCTCCCACGTTGGGCCCATGCGGGTGGTGGCAATCGCGACGCCGTAGGCACCAATGCCAAAGAACATGGTGTGAGCAAAACTGACGATGCCGGTGTAGCCCAGCAACAAATCAAAGCTGGCTACCAGCACAATGAACACCAGCACCTTGGCCGCCACGTTGAGCGCCTTGACACCGGGAAATAAAAACGGGGCACCAGCCAGCGCAATGAGCAACGCAATCAGCAACACGGCCAGCACGCGGCTGCGCGGGTAATCATTGGAAAGGAGTCTTGTCAGCATACGTCAGTCCTTCTTAGCGATTCGCGACCGGGTAGACACCTTGCGGCCGCCACAGCAGAATCGCCACCATCAGGGCGATGTTGGAAAAGAGTGCCACCTTGGGCACCAAGAAGCCGGTGTAGTTGGCCATCAAACCCACCAGCAAGGCGCCAATCAGGGCACCACCGGTCGAGCCCAGGCCACCGATGATGATGACGATAAAGATCAGAACATTGACCTGCGCCCCCATCTGCGGCATGACGCTTTGCTGGTACAAGCCCCACATGACACCACCCAGGCCGGCCAGCGCACTACCCACCACAAAGACGCCAACAAAAAGGCGTTTGATACGGTAGCCAAGTACTTCCACCATCTCACGGTCCTGCACACCGGCACGGATCAACAAGCCAATCTTGGTGCGACTCAGGGTCCAGGACAGCAGCGCAAAAACCAGCAGACCCACCGCCACGGCCAACAGCCGGTATTTTTCAATCGCTGAATCGCCCAGCAGCACGGCGCCGCGCAAACCTTCGGGCAAGGGCAGTGCAATTTGCGCGGGACCCCAAATGACTTTGATCAACTCTTCACCAATGATCATGCCGCCCATCGTGATCAGAATCTGCTTGAGATGCTGCCCATACACCGGTCGCACGATGAAGCGCTCAAAGGCCAGGCCCAACGCACCCGCCGCCAGCATGGCCACCAGCATGGCCGGAAAGATGGCCACCAGGTTGCGCCATAGCTCGGGTGAGCCGGTCCAGTCGCCCATCAGGCCCAGCACCGTGGTGGCTACAAAGGCACCCAACGCGATGAACACGCCATGGCCGAAATTAAGCACATCCATCAGACCAAAAACCAATGTCAAGCCGGAGGCGATGATGAAGATGATCATGCCCATGGCGAGGCCTGCAGCCGTCAACGTCAGCCAGCTTGAAATCGAGCCAATGAACGGCATGACCATCAACACCAGCAATGGCACCAATGTCAGCGGTTTCCAGTCGAGATCAATCTTGTTCATATCGCCAACCCCAGCAACGAATGCTGCAGTTCCTCATCTTCAGCCAATGCTTTCATGGAACCACTGTGCACAACCATTCCGTTGTCCATGACAGCGACACTGTCACCTAATCGCTTGGCAAAATTGATGTTTTGCTCGACCAGCAAAATCGTCGTGCCACCAGCTTTGAGCTGGGCAAAGGCGTCGATCATGTTGTTGATGATGGCGGGTGCCAGGCCCTTGCTGGGCTCGTCGACGATCAGCAGTTCGCGTGGTTCGACGATGGCACGCGCCACGGCCAACATCTGTTTTTGTCCGCCCGAGAGTTTGCCGGCAGGATGGTTCCAGAATTTCTCGACTGCCGGGAACAATGAAAAAATCCATTGCAGGCGCGCCTCGTCTATCTGGTTGGCGCGCTTGGCCGCTCGCGCCGCCAGCAGCATGTTTTCCTTCACCGTGAGGTCAGCAAAGATGCCCATGTTCTCGGGTACGTAAGCAATATTCAACGCGGCGATCTCTGGCGTGATCAATGCCGTGATGTCCCGCGAACCAAAGCACACACTTCCCTGGCTGGCATGCCACAAACCCATGATGGTGCGCAGCGTGGTGGTCTTGCCGGCACCATTGCGACCCAGCAGCATGGTCAGTTGACCACTGGGTACAACGAGGTCGACGCCATGCAGGATGTGGTAGGCACCGATGTGGGTGTGGACACCCTCCAGCTTGAGCAGAACCTCGTTCATGGTTTCTCACTTCTTCCCCATCGAGGGGGAAGGCTGGGTTGGACGGGGGCAACCCCAAGGTAAGCTTCCTGAACCATCGGCGACGCAATTACTTCAGCCGGATCGCCATCGGCCACCAGTGCGCCGTTGTGCAACACGATGATGCGGTCCGCCAATTCACGCACCACATCCATCTTGTGCTCGACCAGCAAAATGGTTTTGCGTTTGTCGTCCTTGAGTTTGCGAATCAGGTTCAAAATGACCGGCGCTTCGTCGGCACTCATGCCTGCTGTCGGCTCGTCGAACATGAATACATCGGGCTCCAGCGCCATTAGCAGGGCCACCTCCAGCTTGCGCTGGTCGCCGTGCGGCAGACCGGCCACCGGCGTGCGTCGTTTGTCGTTCATCGCCACCGCTTCCAGGACTTCTTCAGCCAACGACGTCAATGCTTTGTGGTCACTCCAGATGGACCAGAGATTAAGTCCGCGTAAATGGGCACCGGCGCGTGCCGCCTGCACCGCCAGTCGCACGTTCTCCAGCACCGACAAATTGGGAAACAGGTTGGTCAACTGAAAGGCCCGGCCCAGCCCGGCACGGGTTCGTGCCGAAGGAGTCATGCCCGCCAGGCTGTTGCCGTTCAGGAAGACCTCACCCGAACTGGCTTTGAGCTGCCCCGAAATCAGATTGAAATAGGTGGTCTTGCCGGCACCGTTGGGGCCAACGATGGCGGTCAGCGTGCCAGGCCGAAAAGCGCAGCTGACTGCGTTTACCGCCACGTGTCCGCCGAAGCGAACCGTGAGTTGTCTGGTTTCAAGCATGTGAGTCCCGTCAGCGCGACAGGTTGTGATCTACCGCTTATTTCTAATCGGGATACTCATTTCCTCGGCCTTGATCTCGCGCACGAGTTCAGGCACTCCCCAGGCAAACGCCGGGTCAACCTTGATCTTGAAATGGAACATGCTCTGCATGGCCTGGTGATCTTCCTTGCGGAAAGTCATCTTGCCTTTGGGTGTATCAAAACTCATGCCTTCCATGGTCTTGATCAAGGTGTTGGCTGTCGCGTCGCCCTTGCTGTTCTTGAGCGCCGTGACCACCGCCATGGCAGCTGAAAAACCACCCGCGGTGAAGAAATCTGGTGGCGCCTTGAACTGGCTGTAATGGCGCGCCACCATGGCCTCGTTGACGGCGTTTTTCGGAATGCCAAAGTAGTAATAGGCGGCGCCTTCCATGCCTGGAAATTGCTTGTAGGCTGTCATGGCCGGCAGGATGTTACCGCCGGTGGCAATCTCGATGCCGTAGCGCTTCAAGTCCATGTCGGCAATCTTGAACGGGTTACCGCCAGCCCAGATGATGAAGATCACTTTGCGACCTGGTTGGTCCTTGAGTTTGTCGATCAGACGCTGGGCGCCAGCCGTGAAGTCAGTGGTCGCGGGGGGCAAAAATTCTTCGTGCACCACCTTGGCTTTTTTTATCGCTTCTTTGAAGGCTTTCACGCCATCACGGCCAAAAGCCGAGTCTTGCGCCATGGTGGCAATGGCGATGCCGGCCTTGTCCAGAGCGACCGCGTTGGAAATAGCATCCTGCGAACTGTTGCGCCCGGTACGGAATATGTATCTGTTCCATTTCTCACCGGTGATCGAGTCGGCCACGGCGGGCTCAACCAACAGAATTTTTTTGTATTCCTCGGCCACCGGCAACATCGCCAGCGCCACCGGAGAGGCGGTCGGACCAACCGCCAAATCAACCTTGTCATCACCATAGGCGCTGGCCAGCAGGCTCTTGCCCAGATCAGGTTTGCCCTGGTCGTCCTTTTCAATCACAACCAGCTTTTTGTCCCCCACCATCATGGTGCCGCCAGTGGCGTAATCCAGGCCCATCATGAAACCGGTCGCGGTTTGTTTGCCATAAGCTTCCAGCGGTCCGGTCTTGCTGTAGATGTGGGCGATTTTGATTTCTTTGGCCTGGCTCATGGCCAGTGGTGAAGCCACGGCGCAGGCCACGGCGACAGCGCCAAGCGCGGTGCGGGCAACCCAAGTTCGACGATCCATGTTTTGTCTCCTGTGATGGTATTTGGTCTGGAACAGCTACGCACCAAACATGCCAAATTGCAAGTTGTTGATCTATTTGAAATTATTTTTTCGACTGCCAATTTTGTATTTATTAAATACATTTTTATATGTCTTAATATAAGACATATGTATTAATATCATGCAAATTCACCGATTCGACCATAAAGTTTGGCGCGGGAAATGCCCAGCATTTTTGCTGCCACCACCTTGTTGCCTCCTGACACCGCCATGGCCGATGCGATGGCTTGACGTTCCAACGCGGCCACCTGTTCGGCCAGCGGTCGCACAGGTTCTACAACCCGCGTTGTAGCCAGAACTGGTAGCTTGGCCAGCGCTACCGGTGCCAACTGCTCAACGCCGGATTCGCTCAGTACAGCCTGCAAATGCAAGGGCAAAATACGGTGCGAATCGCTGCGCATGGTGGCCTGCTCCAGCACATTGCGCAACTCCCGGATGTTGCCACGCCACAGCTGTGCCGACAACAGGGCCAGCGCCTCAGCACTTAACTCGGGTGGCTGTTCGCCGCTGCGCAGCGACATATCTTCGCCCAGCACCTCTACCAGAGCGGCAATGTCTTCGCGCCGCTCACGCAGCGGCGGTACCCGAATCGGCAACACGTTGAGCCGATAAAACAAATCTTCACGAAAGTTGCCCTCACGCACCAGCTTGTTCAAATCGCGCGAAGTAGCGGCAATCACCCGGGCATCAAAAGGAATGAGCTTGTTGGAGCCGAGCGGCTCGATCTCGCCCTCCTGCAGCGCGCGCAGCAGCTTGGCCTGCAATCCCAACGGCATATCGCCAATTTCATCCAGAAACAAGGTGCCGCCATGGGCCAGTCGAAATTTGCCGTCGCGCCCCTTGCGATCGGCCCCGGTATAGGCGCCAGGGGCGACGCCAAAAAACTCGGCCTCCAGCAAAGTATCGGGCACGGCCGCAATGTTCAGGCTGATGAACGGACTGTCAGCGCGCGCGGACGAGGCATGAATCGCGTGCGCCAGCAACTCCTTGCCGGTCCCGGTTTCACCCAGCAGCAGCACCGGGCTGGAGCTCTGCGCCGCTCGGCGCGCCTGCCGCTTGACTTCCACAGCGGGTGCACTGGCGCCAACAAAACTGGCAAAGGTATAGCGCGACTGCCGCTGGCCCATGCGCTGGCTATTTTTTTGGTTGATGCGCTGGCTGGCCAGCTCACGCCGGGCATCGTCAAGATCGCGTTGCAGCAAGGCAAACTTGCCTACCAAAGGCTGCAGGCTGGTCTCGGCGTGGTCGAACAACACAATCCCCAAAGCCCCTATCACCTCGCCGCTGTTGTCGCGCAGCGGAATGCGGCTGACGACAAAGGTGCCAGCCCGATTGGTCAGCAGATCAATCAGGATCGGCTTGCCGGTCTCCAGTACCTGATGCATCTGCGTGTTCTGCACCACGCTGGCCACCGGATGACCGACAAAATCTTCCACCCGCTCAAAACCCAACGCCGGTAAAAACCGCTTGTACTGGTCGTTGATCCAGACCACGCGAGCCTGCCGGTCCACCAGTATCATGCCTTGGCTGGCGTTGGCAAACAGGTCGAACATGGAGCGCGCGGCCAGTTCCAGAATACTCTGGGCATCGCGCGGTAATGAATCTGTGGAGTCCATCGCCAGATGTTACCGCGCAGGAGGTAAGAGCAAATCGCTTGATCCTGGAGATTGGCCTTTACGTTTTTTTTACGGTCACTTGATAAATCTCATCCCCGTTTTTACGCGCCAAAACCTAATCTCTTTCCATCGATCTACGTTGGAGAAAGTTAATGGATCTCGTCTTTATCGCCGCTGCCGCCACTCTGTGGGGCCTGATGGTGCTGCTGGTCTGGAGCTTCCAGAAGCTCGAAAAACCACAAGGAGGCCGGCCATGATCAGTCTCAGCGTTCTTTACGGCTTGGGTGGCGTTTTGGCCGTCTTGTTGTTCGCCTATCTGATTTATGCGCTGATCCGCGCCGAGGAGTTCTGATGAATAGTTCTTCATGGGGCCTGTTGGCCCTGTACCTCGTTTTATTGCTGCTGGCGGCCTGGCCGCTGGGCATCTGGCTGGCGCGCCTGAGCTCTGGAAATCTGTCTCTCTGGATGCAGCGAATTGAAGCGCCGCTGTACCGTCTGGCGGGGACCGCCGCCGACAAATCCATGGACTGGTCGCACTACGCACTGGCTGTGCTGGCCTTCAATGCACTGGGCGTGTTCGCGGTCTATGCCTTGCAACGCCTGCAGGTCTGGCTGCCGCTCAATCCGGCCGGCATGGCCAATGTGTCACCCGACTCGGCTTTTAACACCGCGGTCAGCTTTGTCACCAACACCAACTGGCAGGGCTACAGCGGCGAAACCACCATGAGCTACCTGCTGCAGATGCTGGCGATCTTCCTGATCCCCGCCGCTTTGTGCTTTGCCTTCGGCCGCGAGGTCGGCGATCTGCGCCAGGGTTGGGCCGTGCTGGCTGCGATGACTGTGATGTTTGTCATTGCCGTCGTGGTCATCACGCCCGCCGAGCAGGCCGGTAATCCGCTGATCGGCGCTGTGGGCGTGGACCAGACCCCAAACAGCCTGCAGTCCGGCGGCAACATGGAAGGCAAGGAAGTGCGTTATGGCATCAATGCGTCGAGCCTGTTCGCCGTCATCACCACGGCGGCCTCGTGCGGGGCCGTGAACGCCATGCACGATTCCTTCACGCCGCTGGGCGGCATGGTGCCGATGGTGATGATGCAACTGGGCGAAGTGGTCTTCGGCGGCGTCGGCAGCGGTCTTTACGGCATGCTGGTGTTCGCCATCCTGGCGGTGTTCATTGCCGGCCTGATGATTGGGCGCACGCCCGAGTACCTGGGCAAGAAGATCGAGTCGCATGAAATGAAGCTGACCTCGATCGCCATTCTGGTGACGCCCATTGTGGTGCTGGTCGGCACCGCCATTGCGTTGCTGGCAACCGACGGCAAAGCCGGCATTGCGAATCCCGGCGCCCACGTATTTTCCGAAATCTTCTATGCCTTGAGCTCGGCCGCCAACAACAACGGCAGCGCCTTCGCCGGTCTGTCGGTCAACACCCCGTTCTACAACTGGATGCTGGCAGTGGTGCCGTGAACCTTGAAGTTTTTTTGTACGAACACGGTCGGCGCTTCAACAACAATTTGAGGTGCGTTTGGCAATGCCATAATGAATTCATCAAAATCCACCGGAGGTTGGCTTGGAATCATTCCACTGGGACAAGCATTTTGAGACAGGGCTTGAAACTGTTGACCAGCAGCATCACGCCCTGGTCGATCTGATAAACCGGTTTGGAGAATTGCTGACGCAAGCTGACAGCGCCGCTGTGGGTGAGGTTGAGGCAGTGCTCGCCAAGTTGGCCACCTATGCCCAATATCATTTTCAGGACGAAGAGAAGCTGATGCTGAGCGCTGGGCTGGACCCTCGCCATATCAAGGAACACAAGCAATTTCACACCGAATTTCTGCAGGAAGTAACGCAGATGCAAAAAGGTGTCGCCGAGCGCGCTGAAGCGGCGCAAGGGTTGTTGAAGTTTCTCACCTATTGGCTGGCCTTCCATATTCTCGGAACCGATCAGTCGATGGCCAGGCAAGTTGCGGCCATTCAGGCGGGACATACTTCAGACGCGGCATTTCTGGCGGAACAGGACATGCAGGAAGGCGCTACTGAACCGCTGCTGCAGGCGCTCAATGGCCTGTTCCAGCAAGTGTCCGAACGCAACCATGAGCTGCAGGAGTTGAACGCCACCCTGGAGACAAAGGTAGCGCAGCGTACCCACTCCCTGGCCGAAGCGAATCATCTTCTTGAGCAATTGTCCCAGACCGACGTGCTGACCGGATTGCCCAATCGCCGCCATGCCATGGCCGCGCTGGCGCAAGCATGGTTGACATCGGTGCAGGACGCTTCGCCGTTGGCCTGCTTGATGATAGACGCCGATGGTTTCAAGCAAGCCAACGACAAGTACGGACACGATGCCGGTGACGAGGTGCTGCGCCAATTGTCCAGGCAACTTCGCCATGCAGTACGCACCGATGACATCGTCTGTCGTCTGGGCCGTGACGAATTTTTGATCATCTGTCCCAACACCGCTCGGGACGGTGCCATGAAGGTCGCAGAGGCAACGCGCCAGGAAATTGCAAAACTGCATGTCGCGGTGAAGGGTGGTGAGTGGCTGGGCAGCATAAGCGTCGGAGTTGCCCTGAAAACGCCCGAGATGCAAGGTTTTGAAGAATTGATCAAGGCTGCAGATGAAGGTCTTTACACGGCCAAGCGCAATGGACGCAATCGCGTTGCTTGCGGTAGTATTGCCGCCTGAATAGCGCGCTGCTTGCAGGCTGATGGAACGCATTCGAATTGACAAGTGGCTGTGGGCCGCACGCTTTTACAGGACCCGGTCGCTGGCCAGCGAGGAAATTGTCAAAGGGCGTATCCAGGTCAATGCACAGGTTGTCAAACCATCGCGTGAAATCAAGGTCGGTGATACGGTGGCAATGCGCCAGAGTCCGTTCATTCAAACAGTCACCGTGCTAGGCATAAGTTCGTTGCGCGGTCCGGCAAGTGTCGCGCAACAGCTATATGCGGAGACCAGGGACAGCGTCCGCCAGCGCGAACATGTCGTCCAACAGCTTCGCATGAAAAGTGAACCGGCCACGGCGCTGGAGCACGGACGCCCTACCAAACGCGACCGACGCGACATAGAAAAAGTGTGGAGAACCCGGTAAGCCCGCAGTTTGTGCCGACACCGTGACAATCGTCAAAAAATGCGCAATTGCATGACATTTGTCGCATATCCAGATTGCATTTAGCTGGCGAGCCCGCCATACTGCGCTGCGCAGCCACCAACAATGTCATGTCCACCAAACCATCGGTCGTCTTTCCAAACTTCAGTCGCAGCGGTGACTATGAGCCGACCCAGCCCCTGTCCCTGGAAGAACTCCCCAGGCAGGTTCGCTTTGACCGCTCCATGGCGGTCATCACCGCGCATCATGAGCGCATCGCCAAAGCAATCAATCTATTCTGGGGGGACAAGGAATGCGTTGACTTGCTGCGTCAATTGATTCTCGACGGCGGCGACGGTTTCGGCAAGGCCAGGGTTGGGTTCAAACTGGAAGTACTGTCGGCACTCATCAACCTCTCAGCGCTGCACGAACTTCAATAAAGTTTTCGCCGGCATTGGCGTCAAGACCAACTCTCACTCGTATGAAGCAACATCTCTACCTGCTCACCGGTGCATCACGTGGCCTGGGGCTGGCCATGGCTGAACAACTGCTGCGCGCCGATCACTGGGTGCTGTGCATTTCCCGCCTCACCAATCCGGCGCTGGCGTCCCGCGCGGTCGAACAGGGTTGTCAACTGGAACAATGGGCACAGGATCTGCAACACACTGTTGCGGCAGCAGAGCGCTTGTCGCAATGGCTGGGCCAGCGCCAGAGCGGGTCACTGGCCAGCGCAACACTTATCAACAATGCCGGCAGCATCCCAGGCATTGGCCCGCTGAGTACCGCTGACCCGATCGAGCTGAGCCGCGCGTTGCGGGTCGGCCTGGAAGCACCCCTGCTGCTCAGCGCCGCATTTTTGCGCGCCACGCAGGCGTGGAACATGCCCCGCAAGGTACTCAATATTTCATCCGGATTGGGCCGTCGTGCCATGGCCTCACAGTCCGCCTATTGCGCTGCCAAGGCCGGCATGGACCATTTCACCCGCTGCCTGGCACTGGAGGAAGCGCTAAAACCCGGTGGCGCAAAAGTCTGTTCACTGGCCCCCGGCGTGATCGATACCGACATGCAATTGCAACTGCGCGGCGCACAAGCGTCCGTCTTTCCAGATCAGAAGAATTTCATTGATCTCAAAGTGCTAGGTCGGCTAAGTTCTCCGGCCGATGCGGCGACCCAAGTGCTGGCTTACCTGGCCCGAGCTGACTTTGGTGACAACCCGATTGGCGACGTACGCGATTGAAAACGGCCTGGGTCCGGCAAAGGTCAGTAAGATGCGAATAAGCGTTCGGCCGCAAACTGCAGCCTTTTACCCACCTTTCCAAATTTAGGAGATTTTCATGAGCCGTGAAGTTGTTGTTGTCAGCGCTGTGCGCACCGCCATTGGTACTTATGGCGGCAGTCTGAAAGACATAGCGCCCACCGAGCTGGCCGCGCAGGTGGTACGTGAGTCCCTGGCCCGTGCCACGGTGGCGGGCGCCGACGTTGGTCATGTGGTGTTTGGGCATGTGGTCAACACCGAACCGAAAGATATGTATTTGTCGCGCGTCGCGGCCATCAACGGTGGCTGTGCCGAAGGCACACCGGCATTCAACGTCAACCGGTTGTGCGGCTCGGGCCTGCAGGCCATCGTGTCGGCCAGCCAGAGCATTTTGCTGGGCGACACCGACATTGCCATTGGCGGCGGTGCCGAGAACATGAGCCGGGGCCCCTACGCCAGCCTGACGGCGCGTTGGGGTGCCCGCATGGGCGACAGCAAGATGGTGGACATGGTGGTCGGTGCCCTGCACGACCCGTTCCACACCATTCACATGGGCGTGACGGCTGAAAATATCGCCGCCAAGTGGGGCATTACGCGTGAACAGCAGGACGCACTGGCGGTGGAGAGCCATAACCGCGCCCAGCGCGCCACCGAAGCCGGCTACTTCAAGTCGCAGATCATGCCGGTCATCCTCAAGAGCAAGAAGGGCGACGTCGCCTACGCCACCGACGAGCACTTCCGCCCCAATTGTTCGATGGCCGACATGGCCAAACTCAAGCCCGCGTTTCTGAAGGAAAACGGCACTGTTACGGCCGGCAATGCCTCCGGCATCAACGACGCGGCTGCTGCCGTGGTACTGATGGAAGCCGGCACTGCCAAGGCGCGCGGCCTCAAACCACTGGCGCGCCTGGTGGCTTACGCGCATGCCGGAGTCGACCCCAAGTACATGGGCATTGGTCCGGTGCCGGCGACGCAGCTGGCGCTCAAGAAAGCCGGCTTGACGGTGAACAACCTGGACGTGATTGAGGCGAATGAGGCCTTTGCCGCACAAGCCTGCGCCGTCACACGCGATCTGGGACTGGACCCAGCCAAGGTCAACCCGAATGGCTCGGGCATTTCGCTTGGGCACCCGATTGGCGCCACCGGCGCGCTGATTACAGTGAAGGCGCTGTACGAACTGGAGCGCATTGGCGGCCGCTACGCGCTGGTCACCATGTGCATCGGCGGCGGCCAGGGTATTGCCGCCATTTTTGAGCGCGTCTCCTGAGGGACGTGGCAAACGTCACCCGCTGCGCTTGCCAACGTCGCCTCGGCGTCTGGTGAGTCAATTGCCAGCCTGTTGCCACGCGAGCTCGACATTTTGCGTGGCATCGCGGGCGGCGCCGACATCAAAAAAAGCATCAGTTTCGCCATTCTGAGCTCGGTGCGGCAATCCTTGTAGCAATGTCAGCGATCATGACATTGAGGGCTTCTGGAAGGCAAGCCCATTTGTGCAGAATCTTTTGTCACGTCCTTATGCCAGATTAAGGACACAGTCGTCCTGGATGCCGAACATTGGTCTGCTCGCGCAAATGCGATGCAGTCGGCTGCGAGGGTGTCTGTTGTCAAAGGCAGGAACTATCCAAGTTCCTGCGTAATTTGGAGTCAAAATTATGAAGAATTTACGGTTGACCAGTGTTGCAGCATTACTGCTGATGACCCTGGTCTTTGGCGCCCAGGCGCAGGAAAAGCCATTGGCGCCTACTGAAAAGGCGTATCAGGTCGGCGATGCATCCCCGGTTGGCAGCGTGCCCATGGTGCACAGCCTCAACCCGAAGGCGCCACCAATGACGGTGGCCGAGTTTGCTGCGGGTCAAAAAATTTACTTTGAACGTTGTGCTGGCTGCCACGGTGTGTTGCGCAAGGGCGCCACCGGCAAACCACTGACGACGGACAAGACCATTCCCAACGGTACCGAATACCTGAAGATTTTTATCAAATACGGCTCCCCTGGCGGCATGCCCAACTGGGGCACCTCCGGTGAACTGAACGACGATCAGGTCGACTTGATGGCGCGTTACATCCAGCACGAGCCGCCGACACCACCCGAGTGGGGAATGAAGGAAATGATGGCCTCACTGAAGGTCAGCGTGGCACCGGAAAAACGCCCAACCAGGAAGTTGAACAATCTTGACCTTGGCAATCTGTTCTCGGTCACCTTGCGTGACGCGGGTGAGGTCGCGCTGATCGATGGCAAGAGCAAGAAGATTGTCAAGGTGATCAAGACCGGCTACGCGGTCCATATTTCGCGCATGTCCCTGTCTGGCCGCTACCTCTACGTGATTGGTCGCGACGCCCGCATCAACCTGATTGACCTGTGGATGGAAGAACCGGGCACCGTGGCAGAAATCAAGGTGGGTCTGGAAGCACGTTCGGTTGAGACGTCCAAGTTCAAGGGATACGAGGACAAGTTGGCGATTGCGGGAAGCTACTGGCCACCCCAGTTTGTGATCATGGACGGCGACACCCTGAAACCCCTTCGCATTGAGTCCACCCGCGGCACAACCGTCGGCACCCAGGAATACCACCCTGAGCCACGGGTGGCTGCCATCGTGGCTTCACACTACAACCCGGAGTTCATCGTTAATGCCAAGGAAACCGGCAA
>JANXLW010000378.1 GCA_025354965.1 Betaproteobacteria bacterium | reverse complement strand
TGCGCCGTCTGTTGAACTGGAGAAAAAGTGCCACGGTTACCCACACCGGCCGACTGATGCATTTCGCGCCTGAGAATGGAACCTACGTTTATTTTCGCTACAACGACAGTAAAAAGTTGATGGTAGTTTTCAACAAAAATTTTAGTCAGGTAACGCTTGATCTGGCGCGCTTTGGCGAAATGTTGACACCCCAATCCCGCGCCATCGAAGTACTGTCAGGGCGGCAGTTGTCGCTGTCAAAGTCGCTGATCGTACCAGCGCGCTCGGTCATGTTGTTGGACCTCAACAACAATTGAGATTTTTTAAACGAGCGGCGTGATCAGCTACTGTGGGAAGTAATGTGCGCCAGTGCCCCGGCGGCACTGACGCCGGGGCTCGCAGCGGTTGCGATGGGGGGTGTCGGACGTGCCTCGTCGAGCGCGGCTGTTGCATCAGTGCCCAGCAGCGGCAGGTTGTGGGCGCCGCGCCGCATGCTGACGCCGACCACCAAAATGTCGATCATCAGCAGGTGCAGGATGCGACTGATCATCGGGACCTGTGTCGCGATGTCCTCCACATGGTCAACAATCAGTGCCAGATCAGCCTTGCGGGCCAGCGGTGACTGACTGGCGGTGATGGCGATCACGGTGGCGCCGAGTTCATGGGCTTTTTCCACCACCTCAAGCAGTTCGTTAACCCGACCGCTGCTGCTGATGACGACCGCCACCACGTCCGGGCGCAGCAGGTTGGCAGCCAGCGTCTGCAGTCTTGGAACGGTGTAGGAAACTGACGAAACACCCATCCGCAAAAACTTGAACTGCGCATCGTCGGCGACCACGCTGTAATGGCCGACCGCATAAAACTCAACGCGCAGTGCTGCAGATATGAGTTGCACCGCGCGGTCTATGGTTTCGCGATTCAAATGGTCACGTACCTGCAGGATGGCCGATGCGGTGTTGCCCAATACCTTGACGCCAAGTTCAAGCATGGTGTCTTCGCCGGTGACCTGGGTATGAGTGACGGGCATGGTGCCGGTCAGCCCTGAGGCCAGCCGCAATTTGAAGTCTGACAGTCCCTCGCAACCCAGCGAGCGGCAAAAGCGGATCACGGTTGGCTGGCTGACCTCGGCAGCACGCGCGATTTGGGCAATCGGGTCGTTCAGGGTGGAACGGGGGTGCGCTAAAACGTGGTCCGCCACGCGTTGCTCGGCCGGTGACAAATTGATGCGGGCGCGCCGCACCTGGCTCAAAATTGCCGAGCCCTGGGCCGAGTCCAGAGTGCGCAATTGAGCCGCCAGAATGACGGATACGCCCACCAGAGTAGCGCTGTCGGTCGTGATCACAAAAGTTGGAATACCCTTCATGTAGTCGGCGAATCGACCTTTGTCTTCAAAGCGCTGGCGGAACATGGAGCGATCAAAGAAGCTGCCCAGCCGTGGCACGATGCCGCCGCCGATGTAAATGCCGCCAAAAGCGCCTTGGGTTACGGCCAGATTGGCCGCCGCCGTTCCCAGCATGCCGCAAAAAGCGTCTATCACTTCGACGCACACGGCATCGCTGCCGTCCAGAGCGCGAGTGGTAATGGCGGGCGCGCTCAAGGCTTCGGCTGGACCACCGGCGCGTGCCGCCAGCGCCCGATAAATCAATTCAATGCCGGGGCCAGACACCAGTCTTTCAAACGAGACGTGCGGATGGAATTGCCAGGCATATTGGAGAATTGCCAGCTCACGCTCATCGTGCGGCGAAAAGCTGGCGTGCCCGCCTTCCGTGCCCAGTGCGACCCAACCATCGTTGGCCGGAATCAGGCCAGACACACCCAGGCCACTGCCAGCGCCGATCAAGCCGACAACGCTGCGCGGCAGTGCCGCACCGCCGCCGACCTGGCGACGTTGTTGTGGTAACAAGCTGGGTAGCGCCATGGCCAGTGCGGTGAAGTCATTGACCACTACCAGATTGTCGAACTGCAGGCGCTCGCGCATTTGCTCGATCGAAAATTGCCAGTGGTAATTGGTCATTTGCACGCGATCACCGGCCACTGGTGTGGCGATGGCGATAGCGGCGTTTTTGATTTGACCGATGGACGCCGCTGCGGGTAGTCCTGCTATGTAGGCCTTGACGGTGGCGTAGAAGTCGACATGTTCTGCGCATCTCAAAGAGGCAGCGTGTTCAAAGACGCCCGGCGCAACTTCGAGCGTGAACCGCGCATAAGTGCCGCCGATGTCGGCGAGAAGTCGCGGGTTATCGAACAGCGTCGGTGGCAAGGGTGGCATGGTGCATGATAAGTGCTACTGCATCGGCAACAGGTCCAGCGCCCGCGATGCACCAATCAGGGCCGGTGTCGATGCTGTGATGATCCAGGTCGGGATGCTTGCCAGATACGAATTGAAGCGTCCCTTTTCCTCGAAGCGCTGTCGAAACAAGCTGGCGTTGAAAGCATTGCCCAGCAGTGGCACAACACCTCCGCCGATATAGAGTCCACCCCGTGCGCCCAATGTCAAAGCCAGGTTGCCCGCGACATTGCCGAGAAAGCTGGTAAAGAAATTTGCCGTATTGACACATTGCTGGTCGGCACCCGCAATGGCTGCATCAGTGACGTCGGCCGGGCCAAAATTCTGGGCCACATGCCCACCCAGTTCGCATACTGCACGGTAGAGATCGACCAAGCCGGGGCCGGACAACACACGTTCGGCACTGACGTGACCAAAGCGAGCCCGCAGCAATGCCAGCATCGCAGACTCATGGTCATCAACTGCTGCAAGAGTGGCATGCCCACCCTCGCCACTCAACGCCAGGTACTGACCATGGCCGGCCTTTACCAGACCCGAGACGCCCAGGCCGGTACCCGGACCCAGCAGGGCGATCGGGGCACCGTCAACGGCGGCGCCGGAGCCAATCTGACGCAAATCAGACGGCCCCAACGCCGGCAAACTCATGGCCAGCGCGGTGAAGTCGTTGATGACCAGACAGTGCTGTACCCCCAGCGATTGTTTGAGCTCGTCAATGGAAAAAACCCATGAGTTATTGGTCATGCTCACCACATCACCAGTCACAGCGGTGGCAATGCCGATAGCGGCACAACTTGGACGCTCATGGCCCGTTGCCGTCAGGTAATTTGCTGCCGAGTCATAGAGCGATGCGCTGGCGTTGCAAGGCATGACCGAAATGTCTTGCAACGCTGCGCCTGCAATTTCCTGCCAAGCCCAGCGCGCATTGGTGCCACCAATATCTCCCAATAGTCTGGGATAGCCCTGATTCATATGCAATTTTTCTTCACTCCAGCTTGAAATTAAATTCCTGGGTAGCGACCACCTCGGAGGCATCGGTGACGCACTTGTACTGCATCATGGCGGCCCGCACAGCGGCATGAAAGACCCGCGGGCCGGACAGGATCTCAACACTCTGAATGAGCCCACCCTTGATCAGGATCTGCGCCTTGACG
>JANXLW010000377.1 GCA_025354965.1 Betaproteobacteria bacterium | reverse complement strand
GAAAGAACCTGATTGTTTTGCTGATGGCAATCGAGTTGATGCTGCTGGCCGTCAATACGAATTTTGTCGCGTTTTCCTATTATCTGGGTGACATGCACGGCCAGATATTTGTGTTTTTCATTCTGACAGTCGCCGCTGCCGAGTCTGCCATCGGGTTGGCCATTTTGGTGCTGCTGTTCCGTAACCTGTCCAGCATCAATGTGGACGAACTCAATACGCTCAAGGGTTAAAAAAAGATGAGTCAAACCCTGTCTACCGCAACGCTTCTTGCGGTTCCCATGGCGCCGCTGGTCGGTGCTGTTCTGGCCGGTATTCTTGGCACCAAGTTTGGCGGCAACTGGATCGGTCGGCGCATGTCGCACTCGCTCACTATCCTGAGCGTGCTGCTGTCGTTTGTTCTGTCCGCCATGACGCTCAAGAGCGTGGCGCTGGATGGTGCCCGATTTAACGAAACGCTCTACACCTGGATGGTGGTGGGTGGTCTGAAAATGGAAATCGGCTTCCTGGTCGATGGCTTGACGGCGATGATGATGTGCGTAGTGTCATTCGTGTCCTTGATGGTCCACATCTACACGGTTGGCTACATGGAAGAGGACGAAGGCTACAACCGCTTCTTTGCCTACATCTCGCTTTTCACTTTTTCCATGTTGATGCTGGTCATGAGCAACAACATGCTACAGCTGTTCTTCGGTTGGGAGGCGGTAGGCCTGGTTTCCTATTTGCTGATCGGCTTCTGGTTCAATAAGCCGAGCGCCATTTTTGCCAACATGAAAGCATTCCTTGTCAACCGAGTAGGTGACTTTGGCTTCATCCTTGGTATCGGTCTGATCGTTGCCTTTTCGGGCACGCTCAATTACAGCGAAGCCTTTGCCAAGGCTGCTGATCTGGCGAAACTGAGTTTCCCGGGCACCGACTGGATGCTCATCACGGTCATCTGCATTTGTTTGTTTATTGGCGCCATGGGCAAATCGGCCCAATTTCCGCTGCATGTCTGGTTGCCAGACTCGATGGAAGGTCCCACCCCCATCTCTGCGTTGATCCACGCCGCCACCATGGTGACCGCCGGTATTTTCATGGTGGCGCGCATGTCACCCCTGTTTGAACTCAGTGAAACAGCGCTGAATTTCGTCATGGTGATAGGGGCCGTCACAGCTTTGTTCATGGGCTTCCTTGGCATCATTCAAAACGACATCAAGCGTGTGGTGGCCTATTCCACTCTTTCGCAGCTTGGCTACATGACAGTGGCGTTGGGCGCGTCGGCCTATTCGGTGGCAGTGTTCCACCTGATGACGCACGCCTTCTTCAAGGCACTGCTTTTCCTGGCAGCCGGTTCCGTCATCATGGGCGTGCATCACAACCAGGACATTCGCTGGATGGGCGGGCTTCGCAAGTACATGCCTATTACCTGGATTACCTCGCTGCTGGGTTCGCTGGCCCTGATAGGCACGCCCTTGTTCGCCGGTTTTTATTCCAAGGACAGCATTATTGAAGCGGTGCATGAGAGTCACCTTGCGGGTGCCAGCTTTGCCTCGTTTGCGGTATTAGCCGGCGTGTTTGTCACTGCGTTCTATTCCTTCCGTCTGTACTTTTTGGTATTTCACGGTAAAGAGCGGTTTGATCAAAATCCGGATGCACATCACGGCGATCACCATGGTCACGGAAATGAGCATCACGTACCGCACGAATCACCATGGGTCGTGACAGTGCCCCTGATCCTGCTGGCGATTCCTTCAGTCGTGATTGGATTCATGACCATTCAACCCATGTTGTTCGGAGAATTTTTCAAGGGTGCCATCTTCATCGATGGCGAAAAGCACGCTGCCCTGGAGGAAATGGCGAAGGCGTTCCATGGCCCGGTGCAAATGGCGTGGCATTCGCTGACAACTTTGCCGTTCTGGCTGGCGCTGGCGGGCGTTGCGACTTCGTATTACATGTACATGGTTAATCCGGCACTGCCGGCCGCTATCAAGGCCCGCGTCCAGCCAATCTATACCCTGCTTGAGAACAAGTATTACCTCGACTGGTTCAACGAAAACGTCTTGGCCCGTGCGGCCAGGGCCATGGGTACCGGGCTGTGGAAGGGGGGTGACGAGTACATCATTGATGGAACGCTTGTCAACGGTTCCTGGAAAGTGGTCGGCTGGGTATCTGGTGTTGTTCGCCGGGTGCAGTCGGGCTATCTTTACCACTATGCGCTGGGCATGATCATGGGCGTTTTTGTGCTGATGACGTATTTCGTCTGGCTCAAGTAGGAGAACAAGAAAAATGGGTTTGTTGAGCTTGGCTATCTGGACACCGATTGCATTCGGTGTCGTGCTGCTGGCACTTGGTCGGGATGATCAGGCGCGCTCGGTGCGCTGGGTTGCGCTGATTGGAGCCTTCGTCAGCTTGTTGGTTACCCTGCCACTCTATGACGGTTTTAAACTCGGGACGGCTTCCATGCAGTTCGTCGAGAAAGCCCCCTGGATAGAGCGCTTCAACGTCAACTATCACCTTGGCATCGACGGCATTTCCTTCTGGTTTGTGCTGTTGACTGCCTTTATCAACCTGGTGATCGTGATTGCCGGCTGGGAGGTTATCACCCGTCGTGTCAATCAGTATATGGGCGCTTTTTTGATTCTGAGCGGCTTGATGATCGGCGTCTTCTGTGCCCTGGATGGCATGCTATTTTACGTGTTTTTTGAAGCCACCTTGATTCCGATGTACCTGATCATCGGCATTTGGGGCGGACCGAACAAGATTTACGCTGCCTTCAAGTTTTTCCTGTACACATTGCTGGGGTCGCTGCTGATGCTGGTTGCCCTTATCTTCCTGTATACCAAGTCGGGTGGCAGTTTTGATCTGGCCCTATGGCACAAAATGCCGCTCGGCAGCTTGACTCAGACCCTGCTCTTCTTTGCCTTTTTTGCCGCCTTCGCCGTGAAGGTACCCATGTGGCCGGTACACACGTGGTTGCCCGATGTGCACGTAGAGGCGCCCACGGGTGGTTCTGCCGTGCTGGCTGCCGTCATGCTCAAACTTGGCGCCTACGGGTTTCTACGCTTTTCATTGCCCATTGCACCTGACGCTGCACGTGAGTGGGCCTGGCTGATGATTGCGTTGTCGCTGATTGCTGTTGTCTACGTGGGATTGGTAGCGATGGTGCAAAAGGACATGAAGAAGCTGGTGGCCTATTCATCGGTTGCGCACATGGGGTTTGTGACACTCGGATTCTTCATCTTCAATGACCTTGGGGTGTCGGGGGGGCTGGTGCAAATGATTTCGCACGGTTTTGTGTCTGCCGCGATGTTCCTGGTCATTGGTGTTTTGTATGACCGTGTTCATTCACGTGAGATCGCCAGTTATGGTGGTGTGGTCAACACCATGCCAAAGTTCACCGCCTTCGCGTTGATGTTTGCGATGGCCAATTGCGGTTTGCCTGGTACCGCTGGTTTCGTGGGTGAATGGATGGTGATACTGGGCGCCGTGAAGGCCAACTTCTGGCTTGGTTTTGCCGCCGCCAGTGCGCTGATTTTTGGCGCCGCCTATACCTTGTGGATGTTCAAGCGTGTCTACCTGGGTCCGGTTGCCAACCATCACGTCAAGGAATTGGTGGACATCGACAGCCGTGAATTCGTGATGCTAACTTTGCTGGCTGTAGCGGTTTTGTATATGGGTATATATCCGAAGCCGTTTACCGATGTGATGGACACATCGGTGGCCGAATTGCTCAAGCACGTGGCCTTGTCCAAGCTGAATTGATCGCCGTCTGAATTGACCAAATTGAATAGAGAAACAGAAAAATGATCGACAAACTCAGTTGGATTTCGGTTTACCCTGAAATCATTCTGCTCATCATGGGCTGCGTGATTGCGTTGGCTGATCTGGGTGTAACGAGTCCGCGCCGGACAACTACCTATCTGCTTACTTTATTGACCTTGGCAGTTGTGGCTGCTTTGCAGGCCAGTTATGCCAGCGGTGGTGCAACGGTCTATGGGTTTGGCAATATGGTGGTCAGCGATCAGATGGGCAATTGGCTCAAGTGTTTCGCCACCATCGCTGTCATGGTTACGCTGGTGTATGGCCGACCCTACGCTGCTGACCGCGATATGTTGCGCGGTGGCGAGATGTTCAGTTTGAGCATGTTTGCGCTGTTGGGTATGTTTGTCATGATCTCTGGCAACAACCTGCTGGTGATCTACATGGGGCTGGAATTGCTCACGCTTGCCAGTTACGCGCTGGTGGCCTTGCGGCGCGACAATGCAACCGCCACTGAAGCGGCCATGAAATACTTTGTGTTGGGTGCGCTGGCGTCCGGCTTCCTGTTGTACGGCATGTCGATGATGTATGGTGCCACCGGCTCGCTGGATGTGAATGCGGTGTTCAAAGCCATCAACTCAGGACAAATCAAACACCAGGTGCTGGTGTTTGGATTGGTGTTTGTGGTGGCGGGTCTGGCGTTCAAGCTTGGCGTGGTTCCGTTCCACATGTGGATTCCTGACGTCTACCAGGGTGCTCCCACTGCGGTGACGCTGCTGATTGGCAGTGCACCCAAACTGGCGGCGTTCGCCATCTGCATTCGTCTGCTGGTGGAGGGCATGTTGCCGCTGGCGATCGACTGGCAGCAAATGTTGATGGTGCTGTCGGTGGGCTCCTTGCTTGTCGGCAACCTGGCGGCCATTGCACAAACCAATCTCAAGCGGATGCTGGCGTTCTCGACTATTTCCCACATGGGTTTCGTGCTGTTGGGACTGATGTCGGGTGTGGTGAATGGCAACATCCTTTCGGCCGCCAATGCTTATAGTTCTGCCATGTTTTACGTCGTCACCTATGTGTTGACAACATTGGCAAGTTTCGGGGTCATCCTGCTGCTCGCTCGTGAGGGTTTTGAAAGCGAAGAGATTTCTGATTTTGCAGGTTTGAATCAGCGCAGTCCGCTCTACGCCGCAGTGATGGCAGTTTGCCTTTTTTCCCTTGCAGGCATTCCGCCGATGGTCGGTTTTTACGCCAAGCTGTCGGTCTTGCAGGCTTTGATTGCTTCGGGTCAGGTCTTCCACATCGGGCTCGCGGTGTTCGCAGTGATGATGTCACTGATCGGTGCTTTCTACTACCTGCGCGTGGTCAAGGTCATGTATTTTGACCAGCCAGTAGCCGCCGGCGTTGTGTCGGCACCGCTCGATGTCAGAGCTGTTTTGTCGATCAATGGTGCGCTGGTGCTGTTTCTGGGTCTGGTGCCGGGCGGTCTCATGGCTTTGTGTGCCAATGCCGTGGTTCAGATGCTAGGCACCTGAGTATTACGATCTGGTGTTGCGCAAGTAACGCTGGCGTCAAATTGATGGGTGATTGCCATTTGATCGAAGAACAGCTCGCCAGCAATGAACTGTTCAAGGGCGATCTGTTGCACGCCTTTCGCGACACCGTCAAACTGCCCGACGGTGGCACCGCTTTTCGTGAATATGTTGTGCATCCGGGGGCGGTCGTGATTGTTCCATTGACAATGGATGCGGCAGGCGAAGCCCGGGTCGTGCTGGAGCGTCAATTTCGCTATCCGCTGGGGCAGGTGATGATCGAGTTTCCGGCTGGCAAGCTGGACCCTGGGGAAGACACTCTGGTTTGCGCTCAGCGTGAACTACTGGAAGAAACCGGTTTCTCTGCGACACAGTGGGCCCATGCGGGGCGGTTGCACCCACTCATCTCCTACTCGACAGAGTTTATTGAGATCTGGTTTGCCCGTGGCTTGAGGCCTGGGAAGAGCCGACTTGATCAAGGGGAATTCCTGGACGTATTCACTGCCACCCCGGCACAGTTGCTGCAGTGGTGTTGCGATGGTCAGGTGACAGATGGTAAAACGCTGACGGCTGCGCTCTGGTTGCAAAATGTCTTGTCGGGCGCATGGCAACTGAATTGGCAAGACGCTGGAATACATCGCATCACAGGATAATAGGGCTATGAAAGTTCTGGATCTTCAATGCCGTCACCATCATATATTTGAAGGCTGGTTTGCGTCTGAAGGTAATTTTCTTGCGCAACTCAGTCAGGGGCAGGTTGAATGTCCGGTATGCGGTGACGCCTCCATTACCAAGAGGCTGAGCGCGCCTCGTCTCAATCTTGTCAGCGCTCGTGCCGATGCCGCCGTGAATCAAGACGCTGCCAAAGTTGCGGAGCCTGAACAGAGTTTGCAGTCTGCCTGGATGGCTTTGGCCCGTCATATCTTGGCCAACACTGATGATGTGGGTGACAGCTTCGCTGAGGAAGCGCGCAAGATTCATTATGGAGAGACCAAGCAGCGTGGAATTCGCGGTCGCGCCTCGCGCGTGCAGACCGATTCGCTTCTTGATGAGGGAATTACTGTCATGTCCTTGCCATTGCCAGAAGCGCTGAAGAGTCAAATGCACTGAGTTGAGGCAGCTGACTTTTTTGTAGCAATCTTTTTTTCAGCATATTGTTGCGCGTCTGCTATGGCCAGTAGTCCTGTCAACAACCTGTTCCTTGCGTTGTCGGCGATGCGAAACAGGAAGACTAGAATTCTTTGACTGACCGAGTTCATACGGAAAACACATGATCAATTCCCCGCTCGCCGAGTTACTGGCTTACACCAGGATGCATGCCGGCCCCGCAGCCAATCGACAAACCGGTTTTATATCGGCGTACTTTGAGAACACCGATCCCGACGAGATAGCGGCGCGCGGGCCTGCCACCTTGTTTGCAATTGCCGACGCCCATTGGCGTTTGCTGGATGCACCACTTGCCGCGCAAAGCGCCAAGGTGCGAGTATTCAATCCGACCCTGGCAGAGGACGGTTTTGTGAGCGAGCACACCGTCGTGCAAATCGTGCATGACAACATGCCGTTTTTGGTTGACTCAGTCACCATGGCCATCAATCGCGGCAGTCGCACGGCGCATTGGATCGTTCACCCGTTGATGAGCGTGGCAAGGGACGAAAAGGGAAAAATCGTTACGGTCACCAGTGCTGCTGCAGCCACCGAGGCCGGACAAGACGATCCGATTGAATCCCTCATTTTGGTGGAATGCGATCGCATTGTGGATTCGGCGGAACAAAAGGTGTTGGCGCAGGAGTTGGGTCGGGTATTGAGCGATGTGCGTAGCGCGGTGCAAGACTGGCACGTCATGCTGGAGCGTGTGCAGTCAGTTGGCGCTGCTTGTCAGAATTCACGCCTGTCTCCTGAAAGCCAGCAGGAAGGGATTGAATTTCTGCACTGGCTGCAAGACCGTCACTTTACTTTTCTGGGCGCTCGTGATTACGACTTGAAACGCGATGGCAGCGCTGTCAGCCTGGTCGCCCGGGCCGACTCGGGTCTGGGTATTCTGCGCGGGGCCGTGCAAACCACTGAAACCCACCTGCCCCCGGCGGTCACTTCCTTGATCGAGTCAAATGAGCTAGTGCTGGTGACCAAAGCGATGACCCGCGCCACTGTGCACCGTCCTGCCTGGCTCGATTACATCGGCGTCAAACGCTTTGATGACGCTGGCAATATGGTGGGCGAAGCGCGCTTTCTCGGGCTTTACACATCGACTGCTTATTCGGCCTCTGTCAGCGAGATTCCCCAGGTGCGCCGCCGGGCTGTGGATGTCATGACCAACGCCGGCGTGGTACCCGATAGCCACGCGGCAAAGTCGTTGCAGTCTATTTTGGACGCTTACCCGCGTGATGAACTGTTTCAAGTTGACACCACCACTTTGACCGAACACGCCATTGGTATTTTGCGCCTGCAAGAGCGTCAGCGGACCCGAATTTTCCTGCGCCGTGACCCATTTGGTCGTTTCACATCAGCGCAGGTGTTTGTGCCTCGCGACCGCTTCAACACCGAGCTTCGGCAGAAGATTGGCAGCGAGTTGATGACTGCGCTCGAAGGCCAGTCGATTGAGTTCACTCCGCTGCTGACTGAAAGCCCAATGGCACGGATTCATTACTTGGTGCGCGCCAAGACAAGTGCACCACAAAACGTCAATCTGGCGGCCCTGGAAGCCCGCGTGGCGAAACTGGCGCAACGTTGGGAGGATGACTGCGTCACTGAACTGTTGCGTGCGCACGGCGAAGGCCAGGGACTGGGCCTGGCGCACCGCTTTGCCAATGCGTTTCCAACGGCGTATCGCGAGGATTTTTCGGCCGCTGTAGCGGCGGAAGATGCCGACATGCTGGCTGGATTGTCAAACACGGCGCCGCTGGCGGTAAAGCTTTACCGACCGCTGGATGCGGATGCTGGCAATCTGCGTTTCAAAATTTACAACACGACCAAAGTGGCGCTGTCGGATTCACTGCCGGTGCTGGAGCGAATGGGCGCCCGAGTGTTGGATGAACACCCGTACCATGTTGACAACGGCGTTGATGCACTGTGGATTCACGATCTTGGACTGCAGCTTCCTGTTGGCACTGATCTCGCAACAATCAAGTCGCGCTTTGAAGCACTGTTTGCCCAAGCCTGGCGTTCTGAGGTCGAGAGCGACGATCTGAACAAGCTGGTGCTCAGCACCACGCTGGATGCGCGTGACATTGTCGTGCTGCGTGCCTACACCCGCTATTTCAAGCAGTTGGGGTTTGCATTCAGTCAGAGCTATATCGAATCAACGCTTGTCAAAAATGCTGGCATTGCTCAGGCTATTGTTGATCTGTTCAAGGCTCGCTTTGACCCCAACTTGACGGTCGGCCGTGAAGATTCGCAGCAACAGTTGTCGCAACAAATTGAAGCTGATCTGGGCGCTGTCGCCAGTCTGGATGAAGACCGCATCCTGCGCCAGTTTTTCTCCACTGTGTTGGCTACTTCGCGCACCAACGTCTGGCAAGTGGCAGCCTCCGGCAGTCACAAACCGTACTTGAGCTTCAAGTTCGACCCGCACGCGGTTCCCGGTGTTCCGGAGCCCAAACCTTTGTTTGAGATTTGGGTCTATTCACCGCGGGTGGAAGGCGTGCATTTGCGCAACGGAAAAGTGGCGCGAGGCGGCATTCGCTGGTCTGATCGCCGGGAAGATTTTCGCACCGAAATTCTGGGGTTGGTGAAAGCCCAGCATGTGAAAAATACTGTCATCGTGCCGGTCGGCTCCAAGGGCGGGTTCGTGCTCAAGAATGCGCCACCGGTTACTGATCGAGAAGCCTACATGGCTGAGGGGGTGGCGTGTTACAAAACCTTCCTTTCGGGAATGCTGGACGTCACTGACAACATCGCGAAAGGCGTGGTTGTGGCACCGCCCAATGTGGTCCGGCATGACGTCGAAGATCCCTACCTGGTGGTGGCGGCCGACAAGGGAACTGCCACTTTTTCGGATATTGCCAACAGCGTCTCCGCCGACTATGGATTCTGGTTGGGAGATGCGTTTGCATCAGGCGGGTCAGTTGGCTACGACCACAAAAAAATGGGCATCACGGCACGTGGCGCATGGGAGTCGGTCAAGCGACACTTCCGTGCAATGTCTATCAATACGCAGACCACTGCGTTCACGGTAGTTGGAATTGGCGACATGTCCGGTGATGTGTTTGGCAATGGCATGTTGCTGTCCGAGCACATTGAACTAGTGGTAGCGTTTGACCATCGGCACATTTTTATTGACCCTAAGCCTGACGTGGCACGTTCACATGCCGAGCGTAGGCGTTTGTTTGAACAGGCGCGATCGAGCTGGGACGACTATGACAAAAGTCTAATTTCTGTCGGCGGCGGTGTTTATGCGCGGGGCGCAAAATTGATCGCTTTGAGCGCTGAGGCTCGCGCTGTGATCGGCATCGACGCTGAAGAACTGACGCCTGCCGAATTGCTGCGCGCAATACTGCAGGCACCGGTTGACCTGCTTTACAACGGCGGCATCGGCACCTATGTCAAAGCTACTTTTGAGACCCATGCGCAAGTTGGAGACAAGGCCGGCGATGCCTTCCGCGTGAACGGCAGCGAGCTGCGCTGCAAGGTGTTGGTTGAAGGCGGTAATTTGGGCTGCACACAAAACGGGCGCATTGAATTTGCGCAAAAAGGTGGTTTGATATACACCGATGCCATTGACAACTCGGCGGGAGTGGATTGCTCGGATCACGAGGTCAATATCAAAATTCTATTGGGTAGCGTCGTGGAAGCCGGTGACTTGACGATCAAGCAGCGCAATGATGTGCTGGCTTCGATGACAGACGAAGTCGGTCTGCTGGTGCTGACCGACAACTATTACCAGACACAGGCGCTGAACATTGCCGGGCATCGTGCGCTCTATCTGCTGGACGGTCAGCAACGCCTGATGCAGTGGCTGGAGCGCCAGGGTCGTCTCAACCGGGCCATTGAATTTTTACCTACTGATGACGAGATGGCGCGGCGTAAAGCACGAAAAACAGGCTTGACAGCGCCCGAAAATGCGGTGCTGCTAGCTTACGCCAAGATGTCAGTGTTTGATGATCTGCTGATCAGTAATTTGCCGGATGACCCCTACTTCAACCGCGTTCTTAAAGCTTACTTTCCGAAAGTCCTGAGTGAGAAATTTGTGGATGCCATAGCAGCGCATCCACTCAAGCGAGAGATTGTTGCGACCTTCATGACCAACACTGTGGTTAACCGCACCGGCGCAACTTTTGTCAACTTTATTGCCTCCGAGGCAGGTGCGCAGGCTGCTGACGTGATTCGCGCTTTTACTTTGGCCCGCGAGATCTTCGACCTGGAACCACTTTGGGACCAGATTGACGCGCTGGACTATCGGGTGGAATCCAAACTGCAACTTGATTTGCTGACCAAACTGACTTCGATTGCCCAGCGGGCTTCACGCTGGATGCTGCGCGTGCGCACCCAAAGTACTGATTTACCGACACTCATCGAATGTTATCAACCGGCTGCGCGCGAGTTGCGCCTGCATTTGACCGAGTGGTTGCCACCGATGGCAAATGCGAACTGGCAAAAGGCGGCAGACAGCTTGATCAAGGCCGGTGTGGAGCCGACGTTGGCCCAAGGCCTGACGGCGCTGGAGTTCATCTTCCCGGCGCTGGATCTGGTGGATCTTGCTAAACATGCCGGTACCGGGCTGGAGCAGGCGGCGCGCGCCTATTTCGGAGTTGACGCCGAACTTGACCTGACCGGATGGCGAGTGCAGATCAATCGATTACCGACTGACACGTTGTGGCAAACACAGGCGCGCGGCAGTGCGCGCGACGACGTCTATTCAATTGCCAGCCAGATCACCAGAGGCCTGCTTTCGCGTCAGGAAGACATCACCGTCTGGCGCAGGCACCACAATGTGGCCATTGACCGCCTTTGTCGCTTGTTGGCGGATATCAGCACGCAGGGTGTCGACCTGGCGCCAGTGTCGGTGGCGCTGCGTGAACTGCGCCATTTGGCCTGACGGCCCCTCTTCACTCCAGCTTGAAATTAAATTCCTGAGTAGCGACCACCTCGGAGGCATCGGTGACGCACTTGTACTGCATCATGGCGGCCCGCACAGCGGCATGAAAGACCCGCGGGCCGGACAGGATCTCAACACTCTGAATGAGCCCACCCTTGATCAGGATCTGCGCCTTGACG
>JANXLW010000375.1 GCA_025354965.1 Betaproteobacteria bacterium | reverse complement strand
CCGCCGCGATGACACCGGTCAGGATGCCAACAAACTGGTTGTGGATCTTGCCGAAGGCCTTGGGCACCTGGTCCAGAGGAATGCCCTGGATTTGCGACACCGCGCCCGGCGATAGCAGGCTGGTCAGCACGTAATAGCCCACCAGACCCGCGAGCGCCGCCGCACCGTCCTTGTCCCTGGACATGCCGTAGGCCACACCCACCGCGAACAGGAGGGACATGTTGTCGATGATGGCTGCACCGGCCTTGATCAACAACGCTGCCGCCGCGTTGCCCGAACCCCAGCCGGTGGGGTCGATCCAATAGCCGATGCCCATCATGATGGCGGCGGCAGGCAGAGTCGCCACCGGCACCATCAGTGCGCGGCCAATTTTTTGTAGATAACCCAGAATATTCACAGTTTGTCTCCTGTTTGAAATTTTTAAAAGTGGCGAGCTTGAACTCAATCGGCAAATATCGCCAGGCGCGCGCGCACTTCGGTGGCTGTGCCCAATTGAATCACCTCCTGCGCCAGCCGCTGGCAATCGGCAAACGACAAGCGCCGCACCAGGGCCTTGATGGCGGGGATCGCCGGCACCGAAACCGACAGCTCGTGCACACCCAGGCCGATCAACACCGGCACCGCCATCGCGTCCGAGGCCATGCCGCCGCACACGCCCACCCACTTGCCGTGCCTGGCCGCGCCTTCGCAGGTGAGCGCAATCATCTTCAACACGGACGGGTGAAAGCCGTCGGCCTTCTTCGCCAGCTTGGGGTGGCCGCGGTCCATCGCCAGCGTGTACTGGGTCAGGTCGTTGGTGCCGATGGAGAAGAAATCGGCCTCGCGCGCAAACTGCTCCGCCAGCAGCGCCGCCGAGGGCACTTCGATCATGATGCCGACCTTGACATCAGTGTGGCCGGTGGCGCCAGCTTCTTCTGCAAGTATGGCCTTGGCTTCACGCAGTTCTTCCAGCGTGGCGATCATCGGAAACATGATGTGCAGCCGGGCCTTGCCCGCCGTGCGCAGGATGGCGCGCAACTGGGTTCGAAACATCGCCGGCTGTTCCAGGCTTACGCGCACACCACGCAGGCCCAGAAAAGGGTTGTCCTCTTTCGGTAGCGGCAGATAAGGCAGCGGCTTGTCGCCACCGACATCGAGCGTACGTATCACTAGCGTGCGCTGTGGTCCCAGGGCATCGGCCACCGCGACGTAGGCAGCGGCCTGTTCCTCCTCGCTCGGCGCGGTGTCGCGATCATCGAACAAGAATTCCGAGCGCAGCAGACCCACACCCGCGCCGCCCAGGGCCACGGCTTCACGCGCTTCCGTCGCGTTGCGAACATTGGCCACCACTTCGATGCGGTGTCCGTCCGTCAACATGGCGGCGTCGTTGGCTTGTGTTTTTTCCTGCTCGCGCCGCTGCGCCTGTTGCGTCATGCGCTCATGCGCCCGGGCAATGTCGGATTCGCTCGGGCTGTGGTGCAGCAGACCCTGTGCGCCGTCGAGCACGACCAGCGTGCCTTCTGCCAGCGTCAACGCAGTCTCGTCCACGCTGCACAAGGCCGGAATACCAAACGAGCGCGCCAGAATCGCGACGTGGCTGGTGGCGCCACCGGTGGTGGTGCAAAAGCCGAGCAGCTTGCTGCGGTCCAGCGAGGCCGTGTCGGAGGGTGTGAGTTCTTCCGCGATCAGGATCGCGCCCTGCGGCAAGTCGATCTGCGAATGCTTGACGCCGGCGAGCAAGGCCAGCACGCGCCGACCCACGTCGCGGATGTCGGTGCCGCGTTCGCGCAGCAGGGCATTGTGCGAACCTTCCAGGCCCTCAAGGCGCTGCGCGTACTGCATGAAGGCCAGACGCCACGCAGGTCCGGCCGCCTGGCTCTGCATCACGCCAGCGACGGCGAGCTCCACCAGATCGGGGTCTTGCAGCAGCTCCTGATGCGCCTCCAATATCTTGGCGCCCGCGGGGTCGACGAGGCCGCTCTTGAGCGCCTCGATCTGCTTGTGCGCCGCCATTAACGCTGCCTCGAGTTTGCTGCGTTCGCGCTCGGGGGATTCGCCGGCTTCGGCGACGACGATCAGATCCTGGCGGTACTGCACGATGCGGCCCACGGCCAGTCCGGGAGACGCGCACACGCCTGACAGGGCATTCACCGCAGGCGATGCAACAAGGGAGGCTTGTGCGGGGGCGGGAGGTGCAACAGCAGTCGATGCAGGGGCTTCAAGTTGCTCTCCACACCCATCAGCCAACAGGGCAGAAATCGCGCCGATCGCCGCAAGCGCGTCTGCGCCCGTGGCCTCGACCCGGAGCATGTCGCCGTTCTGAGTTCCCAGGCCCATGATAGCGACCACGGACTTGGCGTTGGCCTCGTCTGTGCCACGCACCAGGCGAATGGTCGACTGGTATTTCTTGGCCAGTGCCACTAGCATCGCAGCCGGCCTGGCATGCAGACCGGTGGCATTGGGAAGACGCACGGCAGCTCCGGTTAGGGCGCCGCCGCAGGCGCCTTCCAGCGCAGTTGCGGCAATTGTCATGAGATCCTATCGCTAAATCTTGATATAGATGTGCTTCTTGTCCAGTCCGTAGCCCACAAGCCAGCACGAAAGCATGAACGCCAGCGCGAAGATGAAGGAGCCGGGCTTGTCGCCAGCCCACCATTGAAACCCGTTTTTTAACAGCCAGTCGAAGAGCGCCAGATTACCTACATGTGTGGTCCAGAAAATGGTCTGTATCACTTCGCTCAGCAGATAGATGAAGAGCGTGTTGCGGCCGAACACTTCGAAGAAATAGGTCCAGCCGCGCATCTTGCGCAGGTCGATGACGTAGACCAGAAGCGACAGCACAAACAGATCGATGGCTATGGTGCACAGCACGTAGGAGCTGGTCCAGAGTTTCTTGTTGAAGGGGAACACGCCGCTCCAGCATAGCGCCACAAAGCCGCAGACGGCGCCAACCATCATCAGCTTGGCGATGGCCTCGTAGATAGGACCTTTTTCACGCACCAGGCGAGCGGCAAAATAGCCCGCCAGCACGTTCACAATCGCTGGCAAGGTGCCCAGGATGCCTTCGGGGTCGAAGGCGATGCCTTCGCCGTGGTACATGTGCGCGTCGCCCAGCACCAGTTTGTCGAGCTTGAGCGCGGCGTTGCCGGTGAGCGTGTAGTCGCCAAAGCTGTACAGGATCCACCAATAGCCCAACAAAGCGACGACGCTGAAAACGATAGCACCGCGCGCCTTGCCATAGTGCAGGATCAGTGAAGCAAATCCATAACCCAGGGCGATGCGTTGCAACACACCCAGAATGCGCGTTTTCTCCAACGGCAAGAGCGATAGATGAGCGGCCTTGTCGAATTCAAAAAACGGAAACCAGTACAGCAGATAGCCACACAGAAATATCAATGCGGTACGCGTGAAGATCTTCTGCAGCACCGCAGCATTGCCCATGCGCTGGTATTTTCCCAGCGTGAAGCTCAGTGCCGTTCCGACCACGAACAGGAAACTGGGGAAAACCAGATCGGTCAGCGTCAGCCCGTGCCAGGCTGCGTGCAACAGCGGCGCATAGGACTTGTCGTCGCTGATCGACATGTTGACGATGATCATGAGCGTGAGTGTGAGCCCGCGCATCACGTCGATCGCCTGGGAGCGTGGGAACGGCGTGCTCATTCGCCCTCGACGGCTGCGGCTATCGCTTTGTCGACCAGCGTGATCATGACTTTGTAGCCGGCTTCATTCGGATGCACACCGTCTTCGGAGTAGGCCTTGTTCAGACCGGGACGCTGATCCACCATGGCGGCGTAGTAGTCCGCGTAAATCAGATGGTGGTGCTTGGCATAGTCTTGCAGCAACTGGTTCAAAGCGGCGATCTGCAGCGCGGGGTGGGCGGCTTCGTTCCAGTAAAAACCGGCAGCGGGCAAGACCGAACACAGCACCACCTTGATGTCGTTCGCCCTGGCCAGATCGACCATGGAGGCGATGTTGTCAACGATCATTTCATTGGTGGACGTGCCGGTGTTACCGGCGATGTCGTTGGTTCCCGCCAGGATCACTACTACCTTCGGTTTCAGTGCAATCACGTCGGCGCGAAAACGCAGCAGCATCTGCGGCGAAGTCTGGCCGCTGATGCCGCGGTTGATGGTGGTCTTGTTCCAGTAGGACCTGGTCCAGAACTCGGTGATCGAGTCACCCATGAAAACCACGCGTTGCTCGCCCTTGGTCGGCAAGCCGTCCTTGGCGTTGGCGCTGCGATAGGCCGCCAGATTGGGCCAGTCCATTTTGGCGTCGTCTGCTTCCGTGGCCAGCGCCTGAAACGCGCACAGCCCCACCAGCATCAACGCAGCCCAGGTTCTCAGTGATTTCATGACATTCCAAAAAATGGGTCTCCACTGCGCGCATGCACCGGAGACCCCGTGGTTCAGACTTACATCTTGTAGTTCAACCCCAGCAGCATCTGGCGGCCATAGGTGTTGTTGACGCCCAGCGCATCCATGTTGCCGCTGATGCCGCCGATGTAACGTTCCTGATACGGCGTATTCTGCAGGTTGTTCACCTGCAGCAACACCGATAGGCCCTTGAGCTGTCCGGTTTCAAAGGCGTAGCCAATCTGGAAATCCATGATCGAGTCCGCCATGATCTCCGTTGAGACGCGGTCGCCGTGCGGCCCCAGCGCCTCAGCTCGGAATGCCGAGCGCTGGCGCTGGCTGAGGCGTGTCGAGAAT
>JANXLW010000371.1 GCA_025354965.1 Betaproteobacteria bacterium | reverse complement strand
CGCCGCAGTTGGCAGGTCTTGGGCCGTGCATTCGGTGTCAGGTGGCCCACTCCACAGCTCATCGTGTGTGTCTCGGCTCACTGGCTCACCCAGGGGTGGTGGCTGACCGCCATGGAGCAACCGAAAACGATTCATGATTTTGGCGGCTTCCCGAAAGCGCTGTTTGATCAACAGTACCCGGCACCAGGATTTCCCCAAGCGGCACAGG
Organism: Betaproteobacteria bacterium; assembly: GCA_025354965.1. Lineage (GTDB taxonomy): Bacteria > Pseudomonadota > Gammaproteobacteria > Burkholderiales > Burkholderiaceae_C > Rhodoferax. Next base: position 5,375 of record JANXLW010000371.1, on the reverse strand, counting down.
AAATCGCTCACCAGTTGCGTCAGCCCGGCAGCGCCAGGCCGGTGTCACTGGATTTGCAGGACTGGGGTCTTGACCATGGCGCCTGGTCAGTTCTGAAACCGATGTTTGCGAACGCCGATATTCCGGTGATTCAGCTCAGCATGGACTACAGCCGCCCCCCGGCCGAGCACTACGCGCTGGGCCAGCAGCTCAAGAATTTGCGCGAGCGTGGCGTGCTGATTGTGGGCAGTGGCAACATGGTGCACAACCTGCGCGCCCTGAAGATGAATGCCGCATCGAACGAGGTCTACCCGTGGGCGACTGAATTCGACAAGACCATAGCCGACTATTTAGTGCAAGGCAACTTCGCCGCATTGCAGGATTTTCAACAGCTCGGCGTGATGGCGCAGCAGTCGCATCCCAGTCATGAACATTTCTTGCCGCTGCTGTATTGCGCCGCAGCGGTTGCTGCAAATGAGGCGCCGCAGTTTTTCAACGCGAGTTTTCAGGCGGCGTCAATCTCGATGCGCTCGGTCATCTGGGGCTGACTAGGGCGCCGAACTGGCCTTCAGAATGCCGCGCACCACGTTGCGGCTATGGGCGCCAAAATTGCCCAGCAATTCGGCAAGGGCGCTGTCCAGCCTGGCGCGTTTGCTGGCGTCCTGCTTTGTGAGTTCAGCCACCAGATCGATGCCTGACTCCTTCACGCCAAAATCGAATGCAGGGTCTGAAACATAACCGGTCGGCAAGGTTTCCACCAGTAGCTCGGTCAACTTGTTGCCCAGCGTGTAGGACTGACGACTGACGACATCGCGGGCGTACAAATCGGACCAAGTGGGGTAGCTGGCGTCTTTGTCGCTGCTGCGCAGTGACTGCTCCAGCATGGTTTCGTGCCTGGCCTGTGCCGCGTTGTAGATCAGCTGATTCTGGTATTTCTCCAGTGCCAGATGGCGATTCGAAAGCAACACGATCATCTCGTCCTTCATTCTCGGAAACCCGGCCATCGCCAGCAGGTTGATGCCGATCAGCTTGACCGATGAGTTCCCCGGTGACAGGCTGGCGTGGTACGGCTGCGTCAAATCCTGCACATAGTGCAGTGCCAGCCCGGTGAAGCGCCAACCCCAATAGGCATGACCAGTTTTGAAAGCCAGCGTGGCAAGGCTGCTGTACTGGTGAATGCGAAGCAGGGGAAAAGTCTTCTTGAGAAACGGTGCCGCCAGATAAATGATTCGGTCTTCGTGATAGAAGCCCATGTGAAAGGGCGCCTGGGTCGAGAAGTAGAGCGCCGGGTTACCGAAGGGTAGTGTCTCAAAGCCGTAGATCTTGCCCCACTCAGAAGGACTGTCTGACCAAAGATTGATATCCAGGCCATAGTCGGGCTCGTCGGAGGCGGACGCCAGCACCGCCAGTGGCGCGACCTGATCGCCGGCCTTGAGTCCGACAAAACGGTAGTTCGAGTTGGTTTGCTCGGGCAGCGTATCGACCGCCGAATGCGCAATCAATTTTGCCGCGTCAGGTGCCGGGCTCCAGGGATCAGGCTGCAGGTAAAGCGCCAACCTGGCATTGGGCGCCACCCGTAACGCCATCAGAAATGCCAGGCGCCGGGCTGCGTCGGTTTGCGCCGTGTCAGCCTTGAAGGCAAGCGCCGCAGGACGCGGCGGATAAACTTCCAGATGCGCCTTGGCCCACACTTCCTGGCTCGTCAGCAGGGCTTCAATGGACTTCTCCTGCGCCCTCAAAAAGGCTTCCAGCGGCTCTACCGTGACCGATGCTGCGCTGACTACCTCCGGCATTTTTTCAAACGTGCGATAGGCCGCATAAGTATGGTTGCTCCAGGCGACGGCGTTACCCGCAACCAGACCGAGCAGTCCGACCAGGGTCAGGTTCACAGTGAATTGTTTCATTTGAAAAGGAGAGGAGCTACTTTCGCAGCACCACAGTCAGCAGTGCACACGCATCTTCCAGCCCCAGTACGCTGTGTTGGACGCTGCCCGAAAGGTACATCAGTTGCCCGGCGCGCAGCACCTGCGCGCTGCCTTCGCAATTGATCTCGATCTTGCCCCGGATGCATTGAATCGTGACTTCGCCAGCGACGCGGTGCGGTGGGAAGACTTTTCCAGCGGCCAGCACTAGGCGAATAACTTCGAGTTCATCGGTCTTGAACAAGGCGACAGTTCGCGCACCGTGCAGGTCGTCACTGACAGGATGAATATCAATGGGCTGACCTGAGAGGGCGTGCAAAATGGCCATGATGGGGTACCCCGATGTTCTTGAACTGTTCGGGAATTCTAAGACAAACGGATGGCAGCATGCACGTTGCCTCGCGCTGTGCTTGCGCACCCAAGTGCCGTTCAGGATCTCTCCTGTATGTCCTCGTGCAGGCACAAAATATTGCTTTCCGGATCCAGAAACCAGGCCGCTTTCTCCGACCCAAGCACGCACACATGCTGCACCGTTTGCAGGCCCGGCAGGTCATAGTCGGCGAATATGACGCCACGTCCCTCAAGCTCAAGGATGGCAGAGCGGATATCGTCGACCTTGAAGCTGATGGCCGTGTGCTCGGCTTTGGTGCCGGCGGCTCGTGGAAACAAGGCAATCTCGGTGCCGCCACAGTGATAGATGAACTTGCCGTCCGGCTTCTCTCCCTGCGGCACCAGAGCGAGTTGCTGTTCGTAAAAGCTGCGCGCACGTGCCATGTCCTTGACCGGTAGCATGACCGTGACCTGACTGTTCGAAAGCTTCATTTCCAGCACTCCTTTGCGGTCTGTGTGTCAGTCGGCTGGCGCAACAATGACAACTCCCGGACCAGCCCAGCCGCGCCGCGCCGAGCTAGCGGCGGTGCAAATTTCAGGGCTTGATTTGCGCCCGGATTTCTCCGCCTGGATGAGCTGCGCTGTGCACGTTGACGTACAGCTCGCCGGCCTTGAAAGCTTCGTACTGCGCGTCGGTCAGTTTGGCGCCGTCCTGAACTCCCCAATGGCCATCGCCCTGGTTGGTGAGGGGAATGATCACGCCGCCGTTCTTGCCGGCTGCGGCCATGTGAATGTGAGCCATCGAGCCGGCTACGCCATTGGTCATGACCATGCCGCTGACAGACTTGTCGGCTGCCACGGTGATTGAACCCGTGCCGGAAGCGGCGGTACTCACCGGCGGTACTTCAGCGTCGCCACTCAGTTTGACGGCAACGTCCACGGCATGTGCTGCACCTGCTGCGAGCGCCAGGGTAGCGACCAGCACCGGCAACTTGTGGCTGTAGAGCTTGGATAAAATAGACATGAAAAACTCCTCTAGGGATCGGGTTGGGGGGACTGCACCGCTGGATAGCGGCACAACAGAAAAATCCATTGACCGTCGATTCTTACCCTTGCGCAATAGACTCGCACGGTTAAGGGTTATTGATCACAGTGTCCCACTCAACTTGTTCCCGGATAACCCGTGATCTGCTGTATGTCCCGGTACAAAGGTTGCAGTCGTTGGTACATGCGGCAATAGACGCGGCGGTACAACTGCTCATAGGTGTTGGCATGGTGGGGTTCCGGCAGAAAGACCTGGCCGATACGGGTCATTTGCGAAATGGCGGTAGCAAAGTCGGGGTGCAACTGCAGGCCCACGGCGGCCAGCATGGCAGCGCCCAGGCCACTGGTCTCATACAGATGCGGCCGCTCGCACGGCAGGTTAAAAATGTTGGCCGTGATCTGCATGGCGGCATCGCTCTGTGAACCTCCGCCAGAGACCCGTACCCGACTGATGGCTTGCCCACCACGCTTCTCGATGCGCTCTTTGCCTTCGCGCAAAGCGTACGCCAGACCTTCCAGAATGGCACGGTACAGATGGGCCCGGGTATGCACATCGCCAAAACCAATCACGGCTCCCTTGGCCTCGGGGCCGGGCACCTTGATGCCAGGGTTCCAGAACGGTTGCAGCATCAGGCCTTGCGCACCTGGCGGCACGCTGCTCACCAACGCATCAAAAAGGCTCTCAGGCGTGACACCGCTTTGCCGGGCGGTCTGCTGTTCGTGCAGACCAAATTGTTCCTTGAACCAACTCACCATCCAGAAGCCCCGCGTGATCTGGATCTCGGTGTTGTAGTGGCCCGGCACTGCGGCTTGATAGGGCGGGATAAACGGTGTGGCTTCCAGATAGCGCGGCGTGGTAGTGTTGATGGTGGCTGCGGTGCCATAGGACAGGCAGGCAATGTCGGGCGTCAGGCAACCGGCGCCGATCACTTCGCAGGCTTTGTCGGCGGCGCCTGCGATGACGGTCAACCCTTGCGGAATGCCGGTGTCCTGCGCTGCCTGGGCACTCACCTGGCCAATGAGCGTGCCGGCAGGCACCAGCTCCGGCAACATGGCCGCAGTGATCGGCATGGCTTGCCATTTCCAGTCGTGACTGGCGGCCCAGCAACCCTTTTTGTAGTCAAACGGTACGTAGCCCACTTGGGACGCCACCGAGTCGACAAAACGGCCGGTGAAGCGGTAGTTCAGGTAGCCGGAGAGGAGCAGGAATTTATCCGTCCTGGACCAAAGTTCTGGTTGATGCTGCGCAATCCAGTTGGCTTCGGCTTCCTGTTGAAAAAAGCGCACCGTGTTGCGCATGCCGATAGCGCGAAAAGCAGCTTCCCACCACCACGCCAGTTTCGGAATGTCGTCGGCGCGCCGCTGGTCCAGCCAGATCATGGCCGGGCGCAGGGGTTGACCGTGCTTGTCGAGTGCGATGGTGGTGCCGCGCTGGGTCGTAACGACCATTCCCGCAATCGCGCTTTTGGGCACCGAGCTAATGCGCCACAACTGCTGGCAGGCCTGGCACAAGGCTTGCCAGAACGCCTCGGGGTCGTTCTCCATCCAGCCCGGCTCCGGTGACTGGTAGCTGGTCAGCATGACCTGCGCCTTGTCTACCAAATTGCCTTGCAAATCGAATAGCAGGGCACGCACGCTCTGGGTGCCGTTGTCGATGGCCAGCAGGTAGGTTTTGCTCATGGCGCGGTCTCCCGCAAGGTTTTAGGAAGACTGTAGTGTGCGGCAATGATGGCGCGGTAGCGTGAAATTTCTGTTTCCCAGCGCAACGTGTCCCACGGCAGATGCGGCTCGCACAGGGCGCGGATGCGAACCAGATGATCCAGCCCGCCTCGTGACAACAGGAGGCCAAGACGGGTGCGCCGCAGCAACAGATCATCCAGATGCACGACTGCCTCAAACTGCGCTGCCACCACCAACTCCAGCCACAGGGTGTGGGTGCCGGGAATGCTCTGAAGCTCGGCGTCAGTGGCGTGGACTGAAAGTTCCGGCGCAAGATAGCCATAGCGCGCTGCCAGGCGATGCCGCACTGATGCGTTCCAGCCCGGGTTCAGATCACCCACCGGCGTGAACAGCACCGCATCGTCGCGCGCAAAGGACTTG
>JANXLW010000335.1 GCA_025354965.1 Betaproteobacteria bacterium | reverse complement strand
GGTGGCACGGACACTCTCCACTTCTGCCGAAATGCGGGCGAACCTGGTCCGGGCGTCGCTCAATGCTGAGGGTTTCACCAGGGAGAGCACGGGAAGTGGTTGTGCCGTGACGATAGAACCAGCCGGTGAAAAAAACACCGGGAACATGCCCAGCGCATCTACTCCACAAACGCTGGCGTGTCAGGCGGCTGCGATCGAGGCACGCGTGTCGCAGGCGGGAACGGCATTTCCGATCGGCTGGGTGGACTTCAAAGTGTTCGATGCAGGCGGCCTGGCGATTGCCATGAAATTTCTTGGGATCCTGATTTCGGCGCTTGCTGTGTCGCTGGGTGCTGGATTCTGGTTTAACGCGCTGCAGAGCATCATGCGCCTGACGGGAAAGATCTCGGAAAAAGCAGCCACGGAGCCGGGGCTCAATGCAGGCAGCTCTGTGAAAGTTACGGGGAACGAACTGACGCCTCCTCCTGCTAATACAGTGGCAACAGTTTCTAGCAGCGCAGGTTGGGGTGCAGCTGCGAGCATGCCGGCAGACCCGAAGCTTGCGGCACAGCTGCTCAAGGCCTCGCGGTGTGCGTACCTGATTGACGGGAGCAATGCCGTTGCCTGGGGAAACTTCGACTACTACAACGAGATCGGCTTCGTGGCAACACCCGTCACGTTGAGTGGCGGGATTGCTCAAATCGATGCGTGCCTGATCGGCTCGACACAGGACGCCATCATTCTGGCATTCCGCGGCACAGAGCCGATCGACACCCAGGACGGTCCTGACAAGCTGGAACAAAGTATCTTCGACTGGGTTAATGATGCGGATGCGATCCTGGTGCCGGCAGGTGCAGGCATCAATGGTGGCGTACATAAGGGGTTCAATGACGCGCTCAGCGCGCTGTGGGATGGCATTGCGCGTGAACTCAAGTCGCTACAGGTGGCAAACCCCCAACGCAAGCTCTACATTACGGGGCACAGCAAAGGCGGAGCAGTCGCCTACATTGCCGCGATGCGTGCCAAACAATGCGGCATCGGCGTGAATGGCGTCATCACTTTTGCCGCAGCCCGGCCAGGCGACGGCGTCTTTGCCACTGCATGCGAACAAATTTTTGGGAACCTGTGGCGCTATGAGTTCCAGAATGACCTGGTGCCCCACCTGCCGCCGTCCGGTCGCCTGGTGAGCGTGCTGGCGAGGATCTGGCCGGCGTTGTCAGGCGTGAAAAGTATCGACTTTGAGTCGGTGGGTACGTTGCAATTTATCAACTGGGATGACGAGGTCGTGGCGGACTCGCCGGGACTCGACATCGAGCGTTTCGTGAAGCTGGGCGCGTGCCTGATGCAAGGCAAAGGAGGACTCAAGGAGATTGGGGATGCCCACTCGCTTTCCGGAGGGTATGCGCGCGTGTTGTGTCGCTGAGGTTTTTACGGACCAACTCGGCCGTGCACTTTACAAAGTCAACCGTGGGACCGCAGATGTCGTCAAGACCCAGCCGGCACCTTGAAGTGCTCGTCCGAAACTTGACGTCTGGAGTTTCATCATGCCGGCTTGCCGCACTGCTGCCGGTCATGACCGCGAACTTCGTGCCCTGACCCGACAGCCATGATCTTGGGGTCCGGTCGTTTCTGACCGTGGTCCGCGATGCCAAAGCAGTCCCACAGATTACGGGTTCGTTTTTTTTGTGGCAGACTGCCAACAAGGCAATCTACACTCATTGCTATTCACAAGAGGTCTCGATTTGCCACTGCCACCACCTCAAACCCCGAACTCATTCCCACACCCGAGAGGTCGTTTACCGCGGTTTTCAGCGAGAAGACCGCTTGTGGGACATTGAAGCCGAAATGCGCGACACGAAGACACATGCTATGGACATCCCCGGGGAAGGAATCTGGCAGCCCGGCGAACCTATTCACAACCTGAGGATACGGGTAACGATCGACGACGGTTTTGTGGTGCACGAGATTGCGGTGGCGATGGATGACGTGCCGCACCCGGAATGCCCGATGGCTGAAACTCCCATGCAGAGAATGATTGGATGCACCATGGGGCCTGGCCTGGGATGTCAATGGATCGGTGGTCCAGCGTCACTACCCGGCTTTTGAAGGGTGGCAACCCAAGACTGGGGCCAAGGACTCCAAGCAGCGGTAGAGAGTGGCATCTGCTATTTTTCTTGCCGTTAAGCCGTTGGTAATGTCCCACGCAAAGCAAAGTGCGATCAGCACAACTGATCGGAGAGAATCCAAATGGCATTGAACGAGCTGCAAACGGTGTTCTACGTGGTTGAAGATGGCACTGCTGCTGTCACCTTGAACCGACCCGAAAAGATGAACGCCTAGCCACAATTTCTATCGTGCAGCGCTGGCTGTCGGGCGTGCTTTTAACGAGGACAAGTATGTCGCCCGTCGCTGTCATGGAAGTTGGAACAGAATAACAGCGTGCTCCTGCAAGCCAAGTACCAACGCTCGTTCTATGTGAACGATTCTGGCTGGCCCGTCAATTCGTTTGTGCTCGGTTGGCCGCGGCAACTCACCGTTGGAGAACCGGGATTTGAAGGCATCACCAACGACCACTCCAGCGTTGCCGGTTCCTACGATCATCATTTCGATGAACGCTGGAAACTGCGCTTGTTTTGTGATCGTCTCGTTCACGTCGGCAAAGGTTGTCGCAGCGGTATCGGCCGCGCAGGCGCTATGGGTTCACCGAATATTTACGAACGGCCTGCGATAGCGCCACGTTATCGCGGATCGCGAAAGCAACGGCAACGGCAACCGCAAAACAATTTGTTACCTTGCCGCGTCTGTATCATGGTTGAATTTTCTGAAACAATGAAACGGTCAGTCAGAATGTCCCGGGGAGTCTCATGAAGCTTTACAGCTGTGCCGTGATCCGCGCCGATGACGCCGGTGAGGTAAACACCAGAGTTATTGAAGCGCTATCAGAATGCAGTGGCATCGAGGCCTTCTTCTGTGATGAACCACCCAGTTTTGGCAACGAAGTCTGCGCTGTCGTGTTCATTTCGACGCCAACCAACCGTGAAAAAGTGCTGCAGCAAATCGTCCTGGTGCGCAGTCTGGCTCCCGCCGTTGCCATCCAGGTCGTGGTAGCCGACCCCAAGACCGAAGATCTATGCGCGCTGCTGACAGCCGGAGCTTATGATTTTGTGTCGATGCCCTTTGTTGCGCAGGAGTTGACGGTGCGCTTCAAGCGCGCCGTCGGTGCATTGCCGGCAACTGACTGGACGCAACGGCGTCCGGTCTGCCAGACGCCAATCCGCGGCCTGATCTACACCAGTGATGCGTGCGCCAAAGTTGCATGCAAACTGCCAATGATGGCGAGTTGTGGCGCCAACGTGCTGATACTGGGTGAGACGGGTACCGGCAAAGAGGTCTGCGCCCATGCCATTCACTATCTGTCCGCGCGTGCACCAAAACCCTGGATTGCTGTCAATTGCGGCGCCATTCCCGCCGAGTTGATGGAGACCGAATTGTTTGGTCACGTCAAGGGCGCTTACACCACTGCACATGCGTCGCGTACCGGCCTGGTCCACGAAGCGGAAACAGGAACCCTGTTCCTCGACGACATCGACTGCCTGCCGCTGGCGGCGCAAGTGAAATTGCTACGCTTTCTGCAGGAGCGGGAATACCGCCCGGTCGGTTCCAACGCCGTGCAGCACGCCGATGTGCGGGTCATCGCCGCCAGCAATTGCGATCTGAACGCGCTGGTGCTGCGCGGCGCCTTCCGCCAGGACCTGTACTACCGGCTCAACGTGCTGCGCCTGGACCTGCCGGCGCTGCGCGATCGGCTGGAAGACATCGCGGTGTTGACGCCGCACTTCATCCGGGAGTTTGCGCGCGACTTCCAGCGCCCGGTCAGCACCTTGACGCCGTGCGCCATCCTGAAACTGTGCGCCCACGACTGGCCCGGCAATGTGCGTGAACTCAAGCATGTCATCGAACGCGCGGTGCTGCTGGCCAGCGGTCCAACGCTGCAGGAGGGCGACATCCAGATCGATTACGCGCAGCCGCTGGACCGGCGCGACAACTCGTTCCAGTCGGCCAAGTCGCGGGTGGTTGAAAAGTTCGAGCGCAACTACATCGAGCAGTTTCTGGTGGCGCACGCCGGCAACGTGACCCATGCCGCCAAGGCGGCCAACAAGGACCGCCGCGCGTTCTTCGAGCTGATGCGCAAGCACGCCATCGAACCGCAAAGTTTTCGCCCGGCTTCCGTTTAGGGCGGACCGCCTGCCTTGCGCAGCGACGGCCCTAACCCAGTAGCCGGGCCGGCAGAAACAAAAGCGCCTTGATCAGCGCCAGCATCGCGCCGACCAAAGTGCCAACCAAGGTCAGTGGAATCGAGATCAGCCAGACGAGGTGCCATAGCACCAGTGCCAGCAACGCCAGCGGCCAGCACAACATCAAGAGGAGCAGCCAGCCGACCAGCAACAGCAGTGTCTTCATATCAGATGCGCGGCGCGACGATGGTGACGCTCTTCAGCTCCGCCACGGCGGAAGGCTGGCCGTTGTCACTGGAGCCGGCGGCCTGGGCGACGCTGTCGAACTGCCACAGCATGGCGCCGTTGATGGCAACCGTCATCAGCAGGGCAGCCGTCAGGGCGATTCATTGGGTGGCGCAAGTCGTGTTCGTTGGGTCCCCCCAGTTCTGGCCATCGTGGCCAGTTGAGGAGAATGTAGGCTTTCCAGATCCTGATTGCACCCGCCTTGCGACAAACTGCAGCCGGCGGTGAGGAAATGGCGATGGGCGGCGACGAACCGCAGTCCGCTCGGCAACCCGCCGCGCCAGCGTCAGCTGGTGATGACCACCGGCACGCTGCAGGGCGAATGTTCGATCAGGCTGCCGGAAATGGAGCCGCGCCACCAGTGCGCGGCCCAACTGGCGCGGTGCCGCTGCCCGACCACCACCAGATCGACCTTCACACTGCGGGCGTGGCGCGTGATCTCGTCCACCGTTTCACCCACCAGCAACTGACCGCTGGCCCCAGCGGCGCCCAGCAGCAGCGCCACGACCAACCCCTGCAGCAGCCAAGTCTGATGGCGCGAGCGGGGCGCTCGGGGTTGCTGGACTTCGGTCATGGTCGGGCGCAAGCGGTGGGAAAGGTGGAGAGGCTAACAGCAAAACGATGACCCTGCCGGCCGTTGCCCCACGCCGGCGTCCGACCGCTGCGGACGAGGTTCTGGCGGCGCCGAGTGTGGCAAACTGCGCGGCAGTTCAGCAACAGGAATTGACATGCCGATATACGAATACGCCTGCGGTGACTGCGGTCACCAATTCGAAGCCCTGGTGCGCTCCGACACAGTCCCGCAATGCCCAAGCTGCCAATCGACGAAACTGGAAAAACAGTTATCGGTGTTCGCCACCACGGCCGCATCAAGCAGCGCCGACCTGCCCGGCCCCTGCGGTTCGTGCGAGCACCGCGGCCAACCCGGCACCTGCGGCATGCATTAGCGGCTGGTGGCTACCTTGTGCAGCGTTTGTGAAGGCGAGACTGTCATTTGATAAAGAACGCCTCTGCTTCAAGAAGA
>JANXLW010000325.1 GCA_025354965.1 Betaproteobacteria bacterium | reverse complement strand
CCTCATCAGTTTCACGCAGCTCTTACTGAGATCGCTGCGGCTCATGGAAGACACGTGCTCGTCGAGAAGCCGATGGCCTTGACGCTTGACGAATGTGATGCGATGGTTAAATGTTGTGCGGATGCCCGTGTGCACCTCATCGTGGGACACTGTCATAGCTTCAACACGCCCTATCTGCGCGCCCGTGAACTGGTGCTGGGCGGTTCGCTTGGTCGGGTTCGCATGGTGCATGCGCTGAACTACACCGACTTTTTGTACCGACCGCGCCGCCCTGAGGAGTTGAAAACGGAGGAAGGGGGCGGTGTTGTCTTCAGCCAGGCTGCGCATCAGGTCGACATCGTGCGACTGCTTGTTGGCGGCAACGTCACGCGCGTAAGAGCTGTCACTGGCGATTGGGATCCGCAACGCGCAACGGAGGGCGCCTATTCCGCATTGCTATGGTTCGACAACGGCGCATTCGCGAGCGTGACGTACAGCGGTTACGGGCACTTCGATTCCGATGAATGGTGCAACTGGCGAGGTGAGATGGGAAATCTCAAGGATCCAGCCTCGTATGGTGGCGCTCGGCGGCGTTTGGCCAGTGTGAGCTCGAGCCAACAAGAGGCCGAACTCAAGGCGTCCAGCACTTATGGCGGGGCCAACTACCGAAAGGCAGCCGTGACAGAGTCCAGCACGCCCAATGCCTATCAGCATTTCGGCCCCATCGTCGTCAGCTGCGAACATGGAGACGTCCGGCCTTTGCCCGACGGCTTGCAGGTCTACCGTGATGACGTCCGCGAGCACCTGCCCCTCGATTTGCCTGAGATGCCGCGTTCGGAGGTGATGGACGAGTTGTATGCCGCCGTGGTCGAAGGCAGGTCGCCACTTCACGGTGGTCACTGGGCCCGCGCGACTCTGGAGGTGTGTCTGGCTCTTCTTGAGTCTGCCCGGACAGACACCGACGTGGTGCTTGGTTCTGCTCCTTGAGAGTCATGCTCGAATCAATGGCTGCTGAACATGCGCCATTTGCCGGGGTGAACCAACCGGAGGTTGCGCGGTCGCGCACGCTGATAATTGGAACCATGACCAAGACCAGCATCAACAAGAAGCAAAACCCTGAAGAACGTGTATTGAAGCATTGGCATTCTGCCGTACCCAACGACCGGATGGCTCACCTGATCAAGGATGCCACCCGTGTCTTTCTTCGTGCCCTCCAGATGCGTCTCTCAAGGCACGACGTTCAGTTAGGGCATTGGGCGTTTCTCCGGATACTTTGGGAGCAGGATGGCATGACTCAGCGCGAGTTGAGCGACGAGGCTGGTTTCATGGAGCCCACTACGGTCATCGCGTTGCGTTCGATGGAGTCGTTGGGATACGTGACTCGAGAGCATCGACCGGACAACCGCAAGAACCTCTACGTTTTCTTGACGCCGAAAGGGAAGCGCTTGAAGAAGGTTCTCATTCCCCTGGCCGAGGAAGTCAACCAGATCGCGCTGGCCGGTGCCACCGATGCCGACGTGGCAACGACGCGGCGAACCTTGTTATCCATGCTGGACAACCTCTCCCAGGACCCGGCCATTCTGGACGGGGGGAAAGAGAAAAAATGATTCCCCTCTGGGGTTGTCTGCTGTATTGACCGGCATCATTGTGATCTTCAAAAGGTGAAATCTCCGAAGCCGAAAATCTCGCCTGATCCGCCCGGTGCATATGCTGACCTTGCCCCTGAATCGTGTAGCTCTTAGCCCATGATTTATGCAGCTTTTTTAGGTTGTGCCGCATGCCAGCGATTCTCGTATTGCATCGGGCTCCCATAACCCAGAGTCGAATGCAATCGCCTGTGATTGTAGAAAACCATCCAGTCCAGAACCGCATCCATTGCCTCTTTGCGAGTGGCGAATGTTCTGCCGTACAGGCTGGCCGTCTTCAACCGCCCCCAGAAACTCTCGGTCGGTGCGTTGTGACAAAACCCCAAGTCCGCCCAGCAGTTGCCCTTTCTGCTCATAGAGAATCGTATCCCCCAGCCCTTGAGCGCATCTTGAAACTCATGGCCGCAATACTGGGCGGATTCAACCGGCCGTCGCAACACTAGGTTGTTGAACGGATTTTAGATACTCATTCAAGGCTTCGGCTGGCGTCTTCCAGCCAAGCGTTTTTCGCGGTCTTGTATTTAGCGTGTGGGCTACGGCCTGAATCTCTTGTTCACTCCATCGAGACAGGTCGGTGCCCTTCGGGAAGTATTGCCGCAGCAGTCCGTTCGTGTTCTCGTTTGTGCCGCGCTGCCATGGACTGTGAGGGTCAGCAAAGAAGACACTCACCCCGGACTCGATCGTGAACCGGGTGTGGTCAGATAGTTCTTTGCCACGATCCCAAGTCAGTGATTGCCACAACTGGGCTGGAAGGGTCGTCACAGTTCTCTTGAGCGCATTAGCCATGGTGATGGCTCCGTAGCCGGCCAGCGGGGGGCCATTCTTCGTCCGAGGACTCAGTCCATAGCCTTCTTCACGAGGTAGGTGAACAAGCGTGGTGAATCGGCTTGGTCGCTCCACCAGCGTACCAATCGCAGATCGGTTCAGACCGATGATCAGGTCACCCTCCAAATGTACAGTCAGACATTGAGTTCATCCCAACTGGCCCAGCGCCTGTCCTTGGCATGGTGCCAAATGCTGGTGCGTCGGTCGCGTACGTTCTTCTCCACGATGCCCTTTTCCCATCCACTGGCAACACTACAGAATTCCGGCTCGAACAGGTAGCGCCCGCTCATGGCTTCAAAGCGGCTGTTGATCTTGCGCTTCTTGCCCGCAAGCACCTGGTCCACAGCCGTCTTCATGTTGTCGTAGATGCCACGTTGAGGAACGCCGCCAAAGGCGCCGAACGCACGGGCATGGGCATCAAACAGCATCTCGTGCCCCTGTCCCGGGTACCCCACCAGCCAGAAGGCACGACTGGCGCACAGCTTCATGATTTTTTTCTAGCGACTCCCGTCGCGAGTGGCCTCATGCATCTGGTCCCGAACGGGCGCTTTGCCTTGCTGGTAGATTTGCACCTTGTTTCCGTCATGCTGGATGGACAGTTTCTCGCCCATCCGTATGTCGTGATTCAAAGGACCTTTCTCAATGCGGATCGCAATCAGCTCCGAGACCCTGACCAAGGCATGGTGCGATGAAGTTGCAACCACTTCGCCTTTGAGTTCATTCCTGACCTCGCCAGCATCACGCACCATTACGCCTTTGAAGCTTGCGGCTGAGTCGATAGCCCGGCGCGATTCATCCAGACTGACATTTCCAGTGGGGATCCTACCGCTATGCAACTGGTCGAGCAATTCACTTCGTTTCGAAAAATACGCCACTTCTCGTTCATGCTGTGACGCGCTCAACGCCCAGCCCTGTTTGATCTCATGGAGTTGTTTATAGGCTCCATCCAGTTCGGGGTGCCGTTGAATGGCTTCCCTGGCACTCAAAGCATGGAATGCCTCGGCACGCTGGTAAGCCGGTGACTGCTCAATGCGGATGAGTTCGCTTCGTGCTGCCACCAATTTTTCAGTCACTGAATTGCCATCCGTGTCCCTACCGCCCTGGCGCTGGCGGCTCAAAGCATTGATATCCTCAAGCACGGCAATGAGGTCTCGCCGCTCCGCCAATGTTGGAAGGCGGTTGCGCTCAAGGTCCAAGGCCCGTTCAGCACTGGGGGCGTCTTTCCATCGATCCGCTTCCAGGCGGTTGTCGTAAACAGGTCGTTGGTGGGCATCGTAAAGCATCACTTTGCCAACCAGCTTATCGCGCTCCAACACTGCGACAGTGGCCGCAACACCACGGTAGGCGGTGTCGTGTTGTTCTTTGTTGACAAAGCGACCCGTGCCTATCTCAGACACCTGTTCTTCAAAACGAAGTCGGGCGCGCACCAAAGAGGTTTCAGGACTCACTGCCATGATGCGCGCCTCGACCTCATATCCACTCTCTTTGAGCCTGGTGGTGAGGTCGCGAATGTTGGCGGGGTCACGCAGGGTGCCGTCCACCACCAGGTCGCGTTTGTTATCGATGGCAACCACCGTCAGGCGGGTGGCCCAAGTGGCGGCCTCCTTATGGGTAAGGTCGGCAGCGTTTTGGGGATCCTGCCGCGAAAGCTGCTTGTACTCAGGGTTTTGCTCGCGCATTCTGTCAGCATCGATCAGGATGGCGCCGCCACGCGCACGCAACTCAGAAATGGCTTCGGCAGCGAGGACAGATTTTCCGGAACCGGGCTGACCGCCTAAAACAATGGCCCTTGGCTGCTCTTGCGGCTTGCTGGACTCCAGGGCGGCGCGCTCAATGCCCTGGTAGGCACTTTCCCTCGCGAAGTGGGTGATTTTTTCACTGGCCATACTCCCGCTCGCCTACACCTTGTTGAGTTGGCGCGCCAAAGGACCGTACTCAGCAATCAGGCTTTCAATGGCGGCGGAGTCCTTGGGATCAAGACCATCGCGCAGGCCGTTGATCTCGCTGATTGCCGTCTGGGCTGCAACAACCGCGGTCGGGTCTGCAATCGCTTTACTGTTCTCCAGGCCAAGAACTTCGGCATGGTGGGAAATAATGG
This sequence comes from Betaproteobacteria bacterium, assembly GCA_025354965.1. Lineage (GTDB taxonomy): Bacteria > Pseudomonadota > Gammaproteobacteria > Burkholderiales > Burkholderiaceae_C > Rhodoferax. Next base: position 973 of record JANXLW010000325.1, on the reverse strand, counting down.
CCCCCAAGATCTCGCAGGCCACCTCATAACGCACCCCAGTGCGATTGAATAAACCACTGCTCATCGAATTTCTTTCATGATCAAAATGCCACCTCTGCCAGGCAACAACTGCTGGTGGAACTGAGAATAGAAATGAATCAGCCTGTCCGAAAGACCCAGCTGTTTGACGTCGTCAAAGTGTGCAGTCATCACAAATCAACGCTGGCGACACTGAACGCGATGGACTGCTGCTGGTGCCGATGCGCCAATCCACCGCTTTGATTTCAGGCGGCTGGCCGGCGCATCCAACGAGGGCCATCAGCGTCAATACGGTCAATATAAGTTTCCTCATTCCATCTCTCCTATTCTCAAAATTCTTCGATGCAAGACCCCTTGCTGCGGAATCACACCAATTGGTGCTTTCATATCAGAAAGCAGTCAATACGATGGTATCCTAAGAAATTAATCTGCTTTCAATTTGAAAGCATTTTATATTTGTCGAAACTCTCACTTCCGCTCTCGTTCGGCATGTCGTATGCAGCGTCAGATCAGACAATTGCAGCGTCCGCAATTTCGCATTTCACCCATCCGGGTTACCACTTCGATTTTCATGAAGACATTCCCCCTCTTTGCCATCTTGCTGGCCTCCTTCTGCTGTGCAACCTACGCGCAAACCAATGCCCCCAAGGCGGCGATTTGCCTGGCCAACCAAGGCATCTTTGCCAACCTGGGAGATCCTCCCTTTGTTTGCGCCGGGATCGGGGAATTCAAAAACATTCAAGAGCTTTACGACAAAGGTTTTCGGGTCATCAGTTCGGGGGTGGTCAACCGAGCGGCTATTGCAACGCAGGTCTTCTATCTCGTTATTGAAGAGAAAAAATAGTCATGCGACGCTACTGCCAATGGTTTATCGGGCTCATTCCATTCGGGCTTGCTTTCTTGCTTTGTGATGGCACGTTGGCGGCCTATCTGCACATGCTTATTGGAGGCATGG
>JANXLW010000041.1 GCA_025354965.1 Betaproteobacteria bacterium | reverse complement strand
TGTTTTGACATTTAGATCTCCTTAAATGTCAAACAACAAGCGAGCAGGATCTTCCAGCGCTTCCTTCATCGCGACCAGGCCCAGCACAGCCTCGCGGCCGTCGATGATGCGGTGGTCGTAGGACATGGCGAAGTAGTTCATCGGGCGGACCACGACCTGGCCGTTTTCGACGACGGCGCGGTCCTTGGTGGCGTGCACGCCCAGGATGGCCGACTGCGGCGGGTTGATGATGGGGGTCGACAGCATGGAGCCAAAGGTGCCGCCATTGCTGATGGAGAAGGTGCCGCCGGTCATTTCTTCAATGCCCAGCTTGCCGTCACGCGCCTTGGCGCCGTACTCGGCGATCTTCTTTTCGATTTCGGCAAAGCTCATCTGGTCTGCATTGCGCAAAATCGGCACCACCAGGCCGCGCGGTGAACCGACCGCGATACCGATGTCAAAAAAGCCGTGGTAAACGATGTCATTGCCGTCCACCGAGGCGTTCAGCATCGGGAATTTCTTCAGGGCATGCACCGCCGCCTTGACGAAAAAGCTCATGAAACCAATCTTCACGCCATGCTCTTTTTCGAACTTTTCCTGGAAGCGTTTGCGCATTTCCATCACCGGCGCCATATTGACTTCGTTGAAGGTGGTCAAAATCGCATTGGTCGATTGCGACTGCAACAGTCGCTCTGCCACCCGCGCACGCAAGCGGCTCATCGGTACCCGCTGCTCGGGGCGTGCACCCAGGGATACGGCTGGCGCCGCCACCTGCGGCAAATAAGTGGCGGCAGCCTTGGCTGGCATGGCGGCGACAGCGACCGCTTTGGGCGCAGAGCCGGAGGCCACAACCCCCAGCACATCGCCCTTGGTGACCCGGCCGTCTTTGCCGGTACCCGAGACCGAGCCGGGCGCGAGCTGGTTATCAGCCATCAGTTTGGCGGCAGCCGGCATCGCCACACCGGCCATGGACTTGCTCGCAGCGGGGGCAGCCGTTGCAATCGCGACGGCAGGTGCAGCGACTGCGGCGGTAGCCACCACACCGGCCTTGCCTTCGGTATCGATGCGGGCAATCAACTGTTCAGCCGCCACTGTGGCACCGTCCGCCACCACCAGTTCGACCAGTACGCCGGCAGCCGGCGCCGGCACTTCCAGCACCACCTTGTCGGTTTCGATCTCGATCAGTATTTCATCAATGGCGACAGCCTCGCCCACTTTCTTTTTCCACTGCAGCATGGTGGCCTCAGCCACGGACTCCGACAACTGCGGAACTTTTACTTCTACGATAGCCATGTTGATTCCTTAGGTAGTTCTTTTTATTTAGACAGGATGGCGCCTTTGAGCTTGCCAAACGCACCTTCAACCAGTGCTTTTTGCTGCTCTTGGTGTAAGTGTGAGTAACCCACCGCCGGTGACGCCGCGGCCGCACGACCCGAGTAGCCCAACTTTTGCCCATCAAACATATTTTCAAGAATGTAGTGCTGCACGAAGAACCAGGCGCCCTGGTTTTGTGGCTCGTCCTGACACCAGACCAAGTCGACCAAATTGGGATATTTCCTGAGCTCGGCGGCAAACGCCTTGTGGGGAAACGGATAGAGCTGTTCAACCCGCAGAATGGCCACGTCATCGACCCCTTTTTCGTCGCGCTTCTTGACCAGGTCGTAGTAGACCTTGCCGGAGCAGGCCACCACACGCTTGACCTTCTCCATCTTCTTGATGATTTCTTCCTTGTTCTCCGGAATGACTGTTTGAAAGCTGCCCTTGGTGAACTCGGATAGCGGAGAGGCCGCATCTTTGGCACGCAACAGCGACTTGGGCGTCATGATGACGAGCGGCTTGCGCAGATTGCGCACCATTTGCCGCCGCAAAATATGGAATATCTGGCTCGCCGTCGTTGGCTGCACCACCTGCATATTGGTATCGGCACTGAGCTGCATGAAGCGCTCCAGTCGTGCCGAACTGTGCTCCGGGCCCTGGCCCTCGTAGCCATGTGGCAACATCAGCGTGATGCCATTGACGCGACCCCATTTCACCTCTCCGGAGGCGATGAACTGGTCTATCACCACCTGCGCACCGTTGGCGAAATCGCCAAATTGGGCCTCCCAGATGACCAGGGTGTTCGGGTCGTTTGACGAATAGCCGTACTCAAAAGCCAGCACCGCCTCCTCCGACAAAATGGAGTCGATCACCAAAAACGGCGCCTGCCCATCGGCCACGTTTTGCAGCGGCGTGTAGGTTCCCTCGTCAAACTTTTCGCGGTTCTGGTCGTGAATCACCGCATGCCGGTGGGTGAAGGTGCCGCGGCCGCAATCTTCACCGCTCAAGCGCACCGGATACCCACTGGCCACCAGCGAAGCAAAGGCCATGTGTTCGCCCATGCCCCAATCGACCGCAATCTCCCCACGACCCATGGCGGCCCGGTCGCCATACACTTTCTTCACCAGCGGGTGCGGTGCGATGGTGTCGGGCAAGGTCGTGAGGCGCTGCGCCAGACGCTTCCACTCGGCCACCGGAATCGCCGTATCGCCGGCGTCAGTCCATTTTTTGCCAATGTAAGGTGTCCAGTCCACCGCGTACTTGCTCTTGAAATTGGTCAGCACCGGGTCGAAAGTGTTCTTGCCGGCATCCAGCGCAGCGCGTGTCGCCTTGACCATATCGTCACCCAGCGTGGCCGCAAAACCTTGTGCTGCAAGCTTGTCGGCGTACAGTTTGCGCGTGCCAGGATGCTGGGCGATTTTTTTGTACATCAACGGTTGCGTCAGCGCCGGTGTGTCCTGTTCGTTGTGCCCCAGTTTGCGAAAGCAGACAATGTCAACCACCACATCCTTCTGGAATTCCATGCGGTATTGCAGGGCGATCTGAGTCGCCAGCACTACCGCCTCGGGGTCGTCCCCGTTCACATGCAAGACGGGTGCCTTGATCATCTTGACAATGTCGGAACAATACAGCGACGAGCGGCTGTCGCGCGGGTCGCTGGTGGTAAAGCCAATCTGATTGTTGATCACGATGTGCACCGTGCCCCCGGTGCTATAGCCACGGGTCTCGGCCAGTGCCAGTGTTTCCATGACAACACCCTGGCCGGCGAAGGCAGCATCACCGTGCACCAAAATCGGCAGCACCTGCTTGCCTTTCGGGTCGGCTCGACGGTCCATGCGTGCGCGCACCGAGCCTTCCACTACCGGGTTGACGATTTCCAGGTGCGAAGGATTGAATGCCAAGCTCAGGTGCACCGGACCACCAGGCGTCGACACATCCGAGCTGAAGCCCTGGTGGTATTTGACGTCACCACTGGACAGATCTTCCGGTGCCGTATGGTCAAACTCGGCAAACAGGTCGGCCGGCATTTTGCCCAGCGAGTTCACCAGCACGTTCAAGCGGCCACGGTGCGCCATGCCAATCACGATCTCCTGCAGGCCAACAGCGCCGCCGCCCTGAATCAATTCATCCATGGAAGCGATGAAACTTTCACCGCCTTCCAGCGAGAAGCGCTTTTGTCCCACGTACTTGGTGTGCAGGAAGCGCTCCAGACCCTCCGCTGCGGTGAGCCGATCCAGGATATGTTTTTTCTTCTCTGCATTGAAATCCGGTTTGGAGCGAATACTTTCGAGCTTTTGCTGCCACCAGCGCTTCTGGTCCTGATCGGTGATGTACATGTACTCGGCGCCGATCGTGCCGCAGTAAGTCTGGCGCAACGCGTTCATCAACTCGCGCAAACTCATCGTGTCCTTGCCAAAGAAGGAATTGCTGGTGTTGAACACCGCCTCCTGATCGGCGTCACTGAAGCCATAAAACGAGGGTTCAAGATCGGGGATGTGGTCGCGCTCGGTACGCTTCAAGGGGTCCAGATCGGCCCAGCGCGCACCAACGTTGCGGTAGGCGGCAATGAGCTGTTGCGCCGCAGTTCTCTTGCGCCCCATCTCGGCGTCTGCGCTGGCCACCACAACGCGGGTGCCACCCTGCTTGGCTCGCTGGGCAAAGGCATTGATGACCGGCAGGTGCGGTACGTCTTTGGCGTTGCTACCATCGACCGCCGGCACATGCTGCAAGGCATCGAAATAATCGCGCCAGCTATCGGGCACGCTGCCGGGATTGGCCAGATAATTTTCGTACATCTCTTCGACATACGGGGCGTTGCCGCCAAAAAGATAGGTGTTGGCCTGGTAGGCCTGATAGACAGACGAAGCCGACGACGCCGGACCCGCCCCTTGGGAACTGATTTCACTCATTTTTCGCTGACCTTCGTTTCCCTGCAGGAAACATTAGCTGGTTAAAGCTGATTGTTGATTAACCTTCCGCGTCCCGGCTGAACCGATTGGCGGATGCGACTGTGGCGTTGGAAGGGCCTAGTAACGGCAGCGATTGTGCCATCAAAGTAACGACCCGGCCGAACCCCGGTGCTTTCTGCCTTTCTGTTCAGTTGGGGCACAGCCTGCCCACTGCGTGTAGCTGCGGTCTGTCCCGCAAGGTTTCAGGAAGACATCAAATCCCTGATCTGCTGCAGCGCTGCCGGGTCGTCCATCGTGGTCAAGTCGCCGGGGTCGCGCCCTTCGCATACCGCCTGAACAGCCCGGCGCAGCAATTTGCCGCTGCGGGTTTTGGGCAAGACAGTGACAAAGCGCACACGCGACGGTCGGGCCACTGCGCCCAGATCGCCGTCGACCAGCTTCATGATCTCACCCTCCAGCTTGAGGTAGGCTGCGTCATCGGTGAGCAGACTGACGTCCTTGACGACGGCAAAGGCCATCGCCACCTGGCCCTTGAGTTGATCGGCCACGCCCACCACCGCTACCTCGGAGACATTGGGATGGGCCGAGATGCTCTCCTCGATCTCGCGCGTGCCCAGGCGGTGCCCTGCAACGTTGATCACGTCATCGGTGCGACCCAGGATGAAAAAATAACCATCAGCGTCGCGGATACCCCAATCGAACGTGCTGTAAACCATGCGCCCCGGCACAGTTTTCCAGTAGGTGTTGACAAAACGCTCGTCATCGCGCCACACCGTCTGCATGCAGCCGGGGGGAAGCGGTCCCTCGATGGCCACCACGCCTTTTTGATTCGCTCCGGTCAGTTCTGCACCGGTCTGGTCGTCCAGCAGTTTGACGTCGTAGCCGTAGACCGCCTTGCCCGGCGAGCCGAACTTGCTGTCGGCCTTCTCGACGCCGTTGCACAAGGACAGGATGGGCCAGCCGGTCTCGGTCTGCCAGTAGTTGTCGATGATCGGCTTGCCCAGACCCTGGCTGATCCACTGCGCGGTCGGTTCGTCGAGTGGCTCACCGGCCAAAAACAGGGCACGCAGACTGGACAGGTTGTATTTGCTGAGCAAAGCGGGGTCCTGCTTCTTGAGCACCCGCACTGCGGTGGGTGCGCTGAACATCACGGTGACCTTGTATTTCTCCACCAGACTCCACCAAATGCCACCGTCCGGGCGTGTTGGCAGGCCCTCGTACATGATGGTCGCCATGCCGGCAATCAGTGGTCCGTAGATGATGTAGCTATGGCCCACCACCCAGCCGATGTCGCTGGTAGAAAAATAGGTTTCACCGGCATTGCCACAGTAAATGTGCTTCATGCTGGCGGCCAGTGCCACCGCATAGCCGCCGGTGTCGCGTTGCACGCCTTTGGGCTTGCCGGTGGTGCCGCTGGTGTACAGCGTGTAGCTGATGTGGGTGGCATCAACCCACTCGCAATCGACCACGGTATTGAGGTGTTGCTGGCGCAAGGTGCCCCACAGCTTGTCCCGACCAGCGACCAGATTCATGGTTGCCAGCTGGCGGTCCACCAGCAGCACAGAGTCCGGCTTATGGCTGGACAGACGAATCGCTTCATCGAGCAAGGGCTTGTAAGCCACCGCCTTGCCGCCACGTGATCCGGCGTCGGCGCTGACGATCAATTTTGGCGACGCGTCTTCAATGCGTGACGCCAGCGAGCCTGAAGCAAAGCCGCCAAACACCACCGAATGGATGGCGCCAATGCGGGCGCAGGCCAGCATGGCAAACGCCGCCTCGGCAATCATCGGCATGTAAATCAGAACCCGGTCGCCCTTTTGTACTCCCAACTCCTTCAACACCGCCGCCATGCGCTGCACTTCGGCGTGCAGTTCGCGAAAGGAATACACCTTTTCCTGATTGGTCTCGGTAGAGACAAAAATCAGCGCCGCATGATCGGCCCGATCCTTCAAGTGCCGGTCGATTGCGTTGTGACACAGGTTGGTGGTACCGCCCACAAACCACTTGGCAAACGGCGGGTTGCTGTAGTCGCAAATCTGCTGCGGTTGGGTTTTCCAATCAACGAGTTGGGCCTGTTCGGCCCAGAAAGCGTCACGCTCGGTGAGGGAGCGGCGGTGGAAATCGGCATAGCTTGTCATTGTTTGTCTCCAGGCGGGTCGTAAAACTGAATTTATAATTATGAGCACTCAACTTGCAACAAGCTGACTCGCGCCAGCAACACCCAACAAAACCTGGCAAGCTACTTGATCAGCGCCTGTGCCGACTTGAACGCCGGATGCTCGGCGCTGCGCAGCCACTCAAACGCCACCATCTCGGTTGTCACCAACTCGGCCCCGGCACCTGCCAGACGGTCAAAAGCAGCGTCCCGATTGCGCTCGGTGCGCGAACTGCAGGCATCGGTGACGACCCAGACGTCAAACTCGTCTTCCAGCAAATCCAGCGCCGTTTGCAACAAGCAGACATGTGCCTCGCAACCGGCAATAACAATCGTATTGCGCTCGGCAGTAGTGGCTTGTGGCTTTTGCAGATGTTTCGGCAAACTGCGGGCGTTGCCAGCCAAGGGTTTGGCCGGTGGCCGCAACCATTCGCCCAGGCCCTCCTCCACAGCGCTGAATTGCATTTTGCTTAAAGTCTGCGCACACAGCGAGCGCAGCTCGGGCACGTTCTCGCCCAGTTTGGACGGGTTTTGCTCGGTACCCCAGGCCGGCACTTCCAGCAAGCGCGCCAGTTGCCCCAGGCGAACCGCATTGGCCAGCACCAGGCCACTTTCAAAAATGGCGGGCATCAGGCGGACCTGATAGTCCACCAGCACGAGTTGAGATTGAGCAGCGTCTAACAACATGGCAAGCTTTCTGGCGTGATTGAGGCAATTCAGCAATCCCTGATTAAACCGCAGGTATTCTGCCCAAGTCCACCAAGTTTGACTTGGCACTTATACTGCGGGCCATGTCAGCCCCGAAGCGAATCCCCGCCACCCTGGTGGCCCTCTTGTTTGCCGCCAGTGTGCAGGCCGGCCCGCCAATTGCGGGCGATGACCTGGACCAGTTGCTAAGCGACAAGGGTTTGATCGCGCGGCTGGACCAGGTACGTCAGTCGGTTGGTGAAAAAGCGTCCGAGCTGGTCTTTACCGCCATGGGTTTTCTCGGTGTTCCCTACCGGCGCGGCGGCAACTCCGTGGAAAGCGGTTTTGACTGTAGCGGCTTTGTGAAAGCCATGTACGAGCAAACGGTGGGCCTGGTTTTGCCGCGCAAGGCCGAGCAGCAGGCCGCCGCGACTGAAAAAATCGACCGGGCGGACTTGCAGCCTGGTGACCTGGTGTTCTTCAACACGATGCGGCGTGCTTTCAGCCATGTCGGCATTTATATTGGCGAAGGCAAGTTCATCCATTCCCCCAAGCCCGGTTCCGAAGTGCGGGTGGACGACATGGCCGGCACCTATTGGAATCGCCGTTTTGACGGTGCGCGCCGGGTGCCAACTGCCGCACCTGAGTCGCCACCGCTGCAGACTTCGCAGGCGGTTGAACCGGCACTGCACTGAGTTCAATCCCGAGCTGATTTTCTGTAGTTGATCCTGCCCGCTGCGCTTGGGCTGGTAGACCTGGTCGGCAAAGGAGCCCCATGAACGAACGAATTTCCCGGATACTGGCCCAAATGGCGGCGCTTGAAACGATCTGCGCAGTGCCGTCCAGGAACAGGAGAGCAAGATGTTCTTCCAGATCACCGGCACGCGTGACGCCGACATGGTGGGCGTGGGGGCAACACCCGAACGGCGCGTGGCCGTTTTTGATGCCCTGCCCACAGGCGACAAGGCGCAACTGGTGCTGCAGGACGCCGACCACATGACCTTTGCCGGGCAGACTGGCCGCGCGGTAGAAATTGTGCCGCGTGAAGCAGTGACACGTGATGTGCAAGCTGCCCAGCACGCGCTGATGGCCAGCATCAGCAGCGTCTGGTGGCGTGCCACTCTGCTGGGAGATACCGCGGCACGCCGTCGGCTGCTGGCGCCGCAGGGCTTGCGCCAAGGGGACATCTGGCGCCAGAAGTAGCGCTTAAGCTCCATTCCAACATGCAAACCGACCTCCACCTCACACCATTTCTGAACCAACTGGCTTTCCCCGAGTCGCCGCGCTGGCATGACGGTGCCTTGTGGTTTTCGGACTTTCACACCCATCGCGTGCAGCGGGTGGACATGGCGGGGCGTTGTGAAACGGTGGTGACGGTGCCCGGTCAGCCATCCGGTCTGGGCTGGCTGCCAGACGGAAGACTGCTGATTGTGTCGATGACCGATCGGCGTCTGCTGCGGCTCGACGGCAAGGTATTAACAGAGGTGGCTGATCTGTCTGCACTGGCGCCTTTTCATTGCAACGACATGGTGGTGGATGCTCAGGGGCGCGCCTATGTTGGCAACTTTGGTTTTGACTTTGCTGCCAAGCAAACGCCCCGCACGACCAATCTGATTCTGGTGCAGCCCGATGGCCAAGCCAGAGTGGTGGCCGACGATTTGCATTTCCCCAATGGCGCGGTGATTACCCCCGACGGCCGCACGCTGATCATTGGCGAGAGCTACGCCTCGCGCTTGACGGCTTTTGATATTGCCGACGACGGCTCATTGAGCGGTCGTCGCGTCTGGGCGGCCTTGAACAACGCCACACCAGACGGCATCAGCCTCGATGCAGAGGGCGCCATCTGGCTGGCATCGCCCACCAGCCGCGAGGTGCTGCGAGTGCGCGAGGGTGGCGAGGTCACGCACCGCATTGCCACACCGGGTCAGGCCGTAGCCTGCATGCTGGGTGGGCCAGACCACCGCACCCTGTTTGTGTTGACGACCAAGGTCATGGCCACGCCCGAGCAATCGCTTGCGTCCCGGCCCGGCGCCATCCATACGCTGGGGGTCGCGGTGCCCAGTGCCGGTTGGCCCTGAAGCCATCACTCCTTGAAATCTCCCCCAAACCCATAAACAAACGAGGCTGGCTGCAGGTACTTGCGGATGGCCGTATTCACCTGGTCCAGCGTGGCTGCGGCAATTTGGTCATCCACTTTTTGCGTGATGGCAAAGCTGCGTCCCAGCTTCAGATTGGACGCCAGGGAGCCCGACAAATTAGCATCCTGGGCGCGCGACAGTCGACGGAAATTGAGCAGACTTTGCTTCGCGTCCTGCAACTCTTTTTCGTCAAAGCCGTCTTTGAGCATACGCTCGACTTCTTCCTTGAACGCGGTCTCGACCTTGCTGCGGTTTTGTGGTGCAAAGATGGCGGTGGCTGCCCAACCGCTGTTGGCTTCATAGTTGTTCCAGCTCACGCCACAGCGCACGTCGTAACTCAAGCCGCCTTTCTCTCGAATGCGAACCCACAGCCTTGAGCTGCCGCCTTGTCCCAGCATAAAGTTGGCCAGTGTCAGCAACGGGTAGTCGGGGTCGTTGTCGCTAACCGGAAAACTTTGCTCAACTTGCATGAAGGCATTCTGCTTGTCCGGCGTCTTGAAGACAAATCGATCTGCCTTGACTGCCACCAACGGTGATGGCACCCGGGTGTAGCCGGACGCTGACGCCCATGCACCCAAGGCGTCTGCCAGCGCGGCTTTGGTCGGCGCCGCGTCCAGGTCACCCACAAAAGCGGCCTGTCCAAACTGGGCACCATAAAACTTGCGGTGGAAAGCCTGCAGTTGCGCCACTGTCAGGCTCTTGATTTCGTCAACCTGTTCGTCGAAAGTAGCGGCGTAGCGAACATCGCCCTTGGGGTACGGATTGCCATAGCGACCCAGTTCGGTAGCAACGATGGCGTCGGGGTCTTTGCGCTGTTCATCAATCGCACTCAGCATCTGGCGCTTGTATTCTTCCAGTGCAGTGGCAGGAAAGGTGGCCCCTTTGAGTACCTCCGACACCAATGCAATGACACCCGGCAGGTTGTCCCGCGTGGTCTTGAAGCTGACACCTGCAAAAGTGGGGCCACCGTGAAACCCGACCTGCGCCTTGAGCTGGTCAAACTTGTCCTGGATTTGTTGGCGGGTCAACGCACTGGTGCCCTTGTTCAACATGGCAGCGGTCGCCTCGCCTATTGCCTTCAAGCCAAAAATGCTTTTCTCATCACCAAAATGCAGGTGAATGTTGCCGCTGACGGCCTTGCCGCGCGCACCTTTGGCCAGCAGGCTGACTTTCATGCCATTGGCCAGTTGGCTGGTCTCGGTGCGCTTGTCGATGTTGGCGGGTGACGCGTCAAATACTTCGGTTTGCGCCGCTGCTGCGTCGCCCTTGTAGTCTTTCACCACAGCCGCTACATCCACATTGGCCGGTGCTGGTGCGCGCACCGGTTTTTCGGTCGGAATGTAGGTTCCCAGGGTGCGGTTGTCGCGCACCAGATAGTTGCTGGCAACCCGGTTCACGTCGGCCAGCGTCAGCTCACGCACCTTGTCGCGGCCAACAAAAAACATGCGCCAATCGCCTTGTGCAATCGACTCCGACAAGGCGACACCAACCTGTTCGGGGTTGGTAAAACGCAGCTCCCACTCGGTCAGATGCTTAAGCTTGGCGCGGTCCAGTTCTTCCTGGGTCACCGGTTCGGTGCCCAGCGACTCGATGGTGTCGAGCATGGCCTGACGCGCCTTGTCCATGTCTTGCCCCGGTGCCAGCGCCAACCCCAGCAGCGTAAAACCAGGGTCTTGCAGCCCCTGCGAAAAGCTGAAGGCGCCTGCGGCCAGTTGCTTTTCCACGATGCGGGTGTGCAACCGACCGGAAGGTGTATCGCCCAGAATCAGGTCCAACGCAGAGATGGCGGCGTAGTCCGGGCTGGCACCGGGCGGCACGTGGTAAAGGGCGTACAAGGTCGGCGAGCCGCCCACACGGCGCACAGTGATGCTCTTTTCACCATCCTGCGCCGGGTCCAGCGTGTAGAGCAAAGGCAGCGGTGTTTGCGGATTTTTCAGCGGGCCGAAATACTCACCAATCCATTGACGCACTTTGACCGGGTCAAACTTGCCGCTCACAATCACGGTAGCGTTGGCCGGCCTGTAATAGGTGTGATAGAAAGCCTGCAGGCGTTCGATGTTGACGCCTTCGACGTCAGCACGCGCGCCGATGGTGCTTTTGCCGTAGTTGTGCCACTGGTAAGCAGTGCTCATCACCCGCTCAAACAGAATGCTCCCCGAGTTGTTCTCGCCGCGCTCCATTTCATTGCGCACCACCGTCATCTCGGTGTCCAGGTCCTTGCGGGCGACATAGCTGTTGACCATGGCGTCGGCCTGCCAGCCCAGATACCACTGCAAATTCTCTTCGTTGGCAGAAAAACTGGCGAAATAATTGGTGCGATCCAGCCAGGTCGAACCATTGGCGCGCAATCCGCGTTTGGTGAATTCGGCCCACACCGTGCTGTGGCCCGGCGATCCCTTGAACAGCATGTGCTCCAGCAAATGCGCCATGCCGGTTTCACCATAGTTTTCGTGCTTGCTACCGACCCGGTAGGTGACGTTGACGGTAGTGGTGGGCTTGCTGTCGTCCTGAATCAACAACACCTGCAGACCGTTGGCCAACCGATATTCTTCGACACCTTCAACCGAAGTCACTCGTGTCATGCCCGCGGGAAGCACTTGTGCCTGAGCCGTTGGTGGTGCGACGCCATGCAGGCCGACGATCAACGCCAAGGCAAACAGTTTGATTGAAACACGCATTGCATTCACTCCCATTGAAACTTCAGGAAAACGCCGATCTTAGCTGGCTGGCATCAGACCTGCCATCACTTGTGCGCCGGTGGCAAATCCGTACAGCTGCCGTGCGCCACTTAGGCAGCCGTGCCAATGGACTCGCCCAGCTTGGGATGCGAATGAATGGTCTTGCCGATCCAGCGCTACGTCGAGTGCGTTCAGGCGCGCAAGGACCAACGTCCCAGCACCTCATGCACCCCTTTGCCAACATGGCTATTGATAAGGACAAATTCCTTCGCAGTCCAGGTGATGGGTTCAATGGTGTGCTCGGCAATGGGGTGGCGATCATACAAAACAGTCATATGCGGCGTAAAGCTGCGCTTTACCAGCAAGCCCGCCTTACCCATCTGCAGGCCAAGGCTGTGGCGGAAAGCCGAGAGTTGTTCGGTGCCAGCGCCGCCACACAAAACGTATGTCGCACTGCTCGGAAAACTCATCGCGCGGTCAAAGACCACGTCGAACACTCGTGCCGCCACAGCGTCACCGGCCGCTCTGGCGGTCTTGACAATGTCTGCCGGCAATTCGGCATACCCGCCGAGGTCGTGCAACGTGACATGCAAGCGACGTGCTAACAGCGGTTGGCCGACCAGTCCATGCTCGCGCCCCAAAAATGCACCTCGTATCGCGATGACCTTGGCAGCATCGGCTTGCGGAAAAATGGAGAAGAACAAGGTATAGGGCGCCCGCCGACGCCGAAATTTTGCTGCTACTTTTGCCGAAGGTGGAGCCCCGGGCGGGGCACTGTCAAACCCGGGCAATGTGGACTGCGCATACATACCGCCTCCTGGTGAAGTCCCCCAATTCAGATGCGAAGGAGAGGCTATTTTCGCGCTGGCGGCAAATCCGTACAGCTGCCGTGCGCCACTTCGGCCGCCATGCCGATGCTTTCGCCCAGCGTCGGGTGCGCATGGATGGTCTTGCCGATGTCCACCGCGTCGGCGCCCATCTCGATGGCCAGGGCAATCTCGCCGATCATGTCACCAGCGTGGGTGCCGACCATGCCGCCGCCCAGGATCTTGCCGTGGCCCCGGCCAGCATGGCCGTTTCCTGATCCTACTTCCTCACTGTCGTCGAACAACAGCTTGGTCACGCCTTCGTCGCGGCCATTGGCAATGGCACGGCCGGAAGCGGTCCAGGGGAACAGGCCCTT
>JANXLW010000040.1 GCA_025354965.1 Betaproteobacteria bacterium | reverse complement strand
AAGTTCAGGTCGATGCCCTCGGGGTTTAACGCGGCCAGGCGCGCAGCGTTTTCTGCCAAACAAACCGGGTCCGAACCCAACAATTGCACGCGCACCGGCACACCGGCCAAGGTCCGGCCGCCGTTCAGGAGCTCGGGTACGACACGAATGAAGACCCGGTCCGGCAACAGGGTATTGGTGACGCGGATGAATTCCGAGACGCAGCGGTCGACGCCACCGACCCGGGTCAGGATGTCTCGCAACACAAAGTCCAGCAAGCCCTCCATGGGAGCAAGAAGAATGGCCATAAAGCAAATGCACGCAAAGCAATCAGGGATACACCCCACGGGTCGGCATAGAATCCCAAAACACCAATCAGTGCTCTCCCTCCAATCAATCCCGGAGTTTCTCATGACCATCAACGTCACTATCGATCTTGGCTACGAGTTTGAAGTCAAGGCCAGTGCGGCGGACGTCTTTGACGTTCTGGCTGACGTACCAACCTCGGCCAGTCACTTTCCCAAAGTCGACAAGCTGGTGGACCTTGGCGCTGGCGCCTATCGCTGGGAAATGGCCAAAATTGGCATTGCGCAAATCAATTTGCAAACCATTTACGCTTCCAAATACGTCTCGAACAAAGCCAAGGGTACTGTCGTCTGGACACCCATCAAGGGCGAAGGCAATGCACTGGTGTCGGGCAACTGGAAGATTACCGAGAAGAAAAAGTCAACCCTGATCGTGCTGCAGATCAATGGCGAGCTGACCATTCCCTTGCCGGGTCTCATGAAAGTGGTGGTGGCCCCGGTGGTTGAGGCGGAGTTCGAAAAAATGGTCGAGCAGTACATCGACAACCTGACCAAACGCTTTGGGGGCGAGGCCTGAACAACTCAGCCGATAATCACCCTCTTGTTGGATCTCGCCAGCGCAGAACTTTTTCAGGACCATCGCCATGCATCGTGTCGCCATCAGTAGCACCGGTCTCTACCTTCCACCCGACATCATTACAAACGAAGAACTGGTCGTTGCCTTCAACCGTTTTGCCGAACTGGAAAATGCCAGGAATGTGGCGGACATCGAAGCCGGCACACGCCAGCCGATAGCGCCCTCCAGCGTCGAGTTCATCGAGAAGGCATCCGGTATCAAGCGCCGCTATGTGATGGAAAAAACCGGTGTACTCGACCCACAGCGCATGAGACCGCGCTTAAAAGCCCGTCCCGATTCGGAGATATCCTTGATGGCCGAAATAGGTGTCGCTGCGGCGCGTGACGCACTGCAGCGTGCTGGCAAGCAGCCCGAGGATGTTGACGGCGTCATTTGCGCAGCCGCCAACATGCAACGGGCCTACCCGGCCATGGCGGTGGAAATTCAGACCGCCCTGGGCGTCAAGGGCTTCGGCTTCGACATGAATGTGGCCTGCTCGTCGGCCACCTTTGCCATTGAGATGGCGGTCAACGCCATTAAAACTGGCTCGGCCCGGGCCGTCCTGGTGGTTGATCCGGAAATCACCTCGCCGCACCTGGCCTGGAAAGACCGGGACTGCCACTTCATTTTTGGTGACGTCTGCACTGCTATCCTGATCGAACGACTTGAGGGTGCCCCGGTTGGCGCCTTTGAAGTCCTGGGCACACGCTTGCTGACTACTTTCTCGAACAACATTCGCAACAATGCCGGCTTCATGTCGCGCAGTGAAGACCGAAACCCAGAGGACCGGGATCAGCTTTTCTACCAGGAAGGGCGCAAAGTCTTCAAGGAAGTTTGTCCGATGGCCGCCGAGCACATCAACAAACACCTGGCAGAGCACGGTCTGGCCCCCGCCGGAGTGCGTCGCTTCTGGCTGCATCAGGCCAATTTGGCCATGAACCAGTTGATTGGTCGAAAACTACTGGGTCGCGACGCCACGCCCGACGACGCGCCGGTGATTTTGAACGAGTTCGCCAATACCGCCTCCGCCGGTTCCATCATCGCTTTTCACCGCCACCACGATGACATCAAAACCGGTGAAGTCGGCGTGATCTGCTCCTTCGGCGCTGGCTATTCGATTGGCAGCGTGGTGCTGCGCCGCACCTGACTCACGCGCCATCGGAGCACCCTCATTCAAGCGAACGCTTCAGCCGGATTTCCTCAATCCTGACACTGCCCATGGGGACGGTTTTGATGCTCGCCATCTCGCGTTTGAAACCTGCCAGCTCAAAAAAGCGCAAGGCCCGCTCGTTGCTCAACGCCAGCCACAGCGTCACCGTGGTACAGCCCTCTTCCAGCAAGCCTTCGCGCGCCGCGTCCCACAAGGCCAGGCCAACACCTTTGCCCCAATGCGAAGCGACGACATGAATAGCCCAGATTTCCCCAGTGGTCTGGGGCGTACCCTTGTCGCGCGAACGGTCAAAGCCGACAAAGCCAATCACTTCGCCCAAATCAAGCGCCATGTAAATCTGGGGCTCGTTGAACTCTATAGCTTCGCGCCAGTAAGCGTGGCTGGTTTTGGCATCAATGTCGGCAATCGCTTTGGCATCGCTCAGTCTGGCGGGCCGGACTTCATAGTTGAACGTACTGGACATGAAAATGTTGGGGCTATGAATATCAAAATTGGAACTGGATTGTCGCCGCAATCTGTTTGACTGCACCAAGGGTGATTGACGCCAGCATCACCGTCAGCATCGAGAATAATTTCAATTGCGCCCAAGCCTGATAATTTCTCTATCAGCCCGAATCGGAAAAACCCTACATGAATCTCACTGAATCCCTGCTGCTGGCACTAAAAAACCATGGCGCGCGCCAGATTTTTGGCATCCCGGGCGACTTTGCGCTGCCGTATTTTCGGATCATCGAAGAATCAAAAATTCTGCCGCTCTTTACCTTGTCGCACGAACCTGGCGTCGGCTTTGCGGCGGACGCAGCGGCGCGCATCAACTGCAGTCTGGGTGTTGCCGCCGTGACTTACGGCGCCGGGGCGCTGAACATGATTAATTCGGTGGCCGCCGCCTATGCCGAAAAATCTCCGCTGGTAGTACTGTCCGGTGGGCCCGGCAAAGGTGAGTCACATTCCGGCCTGCTGTTGCATCATCAAGCCAAAACGCTCGATTCGCAGTTTCAGATTTTCAGGGAAATTACCTGCGACCAAGTGCGTCTTGACAACGCCAGGCGAGCACCGGCCGACATCGCCCGCGTGTTGGCCAGTTGCTTGCGACGGTCGGAGCCGGTCTACATTGAGATTCCGCGCGACATGGTGGCCGTGCCCTGTGAGCCAGTGGTGCCCGAGGTGGCATTGCCACCGGATCAGGACGCGCTCAATGCCTGTGTCGATGAGATTCTGGAACGCTTGGCGAAAGCCAATTCCCCGGTGCTGATGGCCGGCGTTGAAGTTCGCCGTTACGGCATTGAGACCCAGGTTGCCGAGTTGTCGCGCCGTCTTGGCGTGCCGGTTGTCACCAGCTTCATGGGTCGCGGTTTGCTGGCCGACCAACAGGCACCGTTGCTTGGCACTTATATGGGGGTTGCCGGTTTTCCGGAAGTCACCCATCTGGTGGAAAGTTCAGACGGCCTGTTTTTGCTCGGCGAGATCATTTGCGACACGAATTTCGCCGTATCAGAGACGAAGATCGACATGCGCAAGACTATCCAGGCGCTTGATGGCCGGGTCACCATCGGCTACCACACCTATTCGCAATTACCACTGGCGGCGCTGGTCGATCGCATGCTGGAGCGACTGGGCGTTGGCGAGAAAGTTTTTCCCATCGAGCGACAGGTTTTTCCGTCTGGTCTGGTTGCAGATTCGGCTTCGATCACGCCGACCGACATCGCCACCGCCGTCAATGATCTGATGATCGAACACGGCAAGATGCCGATCGCCTCCGATATGGGCGACTGCCTGTTTACCGCCATGGAGATCGAGCACACGGCGCTGGTGGCACCCGGCTACTACGCGACCATGGGTTTCGGCGTCCCGGCTGGCCTGGGTCTGCAGGCCGCCACCAGCCAGCGACCGCTGATTTTGGTCGGCGACGGCGCCTTTCAAATGACCGGCTGGGAGTTGGGCAACTGCAAGCGATACGGCTGGGATCCGATCGTGCTGCTGTTCAACAACGCCAGTTGGGAAATGCTGCGCACCTTCCAGCCCGAATCGTCGTTCAACGACCTGGACCACTGGGGTTTTGCCGAGATGGCGGCCGGCATGGGCGGCGACGGTGTTCGCGTCAATACACGCGCTGAACTGAAGGCTGCGCTGGACAAGGCGATCCGCACACGCGGGCGCTTTCAGCTGGTCGACATCACGATCCCGCGCGGCGTGCTTTCGGACACGCTGACGCGTTTTGTGGCAGGCGTGAAGCGGCTTAGTGGCGTCAAGTAAAGCGCTGCCTCAGTGTCATTGAAGCTTTAATTCTTCCAGTTATATTCAATTCACGCGCTCAGACCCTGTGCCGCCTGCAAGAGGGCTTGGCGCGCCTGGCTGATGACCTGGTTTTTCCAGGCATCGGTGTCAATGTAGAAAGCATCCATCATTTGTCGTTTGATCTGACTCGCCAATGCAGCGGGTGCCTCCGGATGAATGTTGAGCCAGTGTTCTGCGCGCAGGGCCGGCATGATCTCAGTCATCGGCAATGTGCCGTACTCCATGGCAATGCCGGTGTACTGCGCCTGCGGACACTCCTGGTACAAAGCCATCCACATCAGCCCCGTTAGAAAAGCCGAAGTAGAAGATCCGTCATAGATTGATGTCACCGGCGTTGCGCCATTGCCGCCCCACCAGTTGCGGGCGCGCTCCAATGCGGCTTTGTCATCCTTGCAGGCAAAGATGCGCTCCCCGACACCGTTGGGACCCAGCCCGGTATGCAAATCTATCCAGGCGATGCGCCGGGCATGCGTGGCGTGGTCACGCAACACCTGGCGAATCGTCTGGTTGCTCCAGGTGGGTGAGGTGCCGCCAAAGAACATGCCATCAGGAAATTCATGCTGGCCTCTTGAGATCGCCGCTTGAAACGCGTCCATTCCATGGGTCTGAATAAAGCGCGCAACTGCCGCTGTGTTTTCGGCGTCTGGCGGCCAGCGCGCTGGCAACAGCAAGGGTTGCAAGGCTCGATAGGCCGTGTTCTCTGGCAGGGGTTTGGAGAAATCCTGGAAATTGCGATTTAAATCCACGTTTTCGTGGGTCGCGCGGCGCACGTGCGAAAAACCATAAGGGTTGAGCGCGTGCACATACAACACGGCAACACTCTGGGCCCGGGCCATCGCACGCCACTCTTCATCATGCAGCGCAAACACCTGGACGCCGCTGCCGCAATGACCTTCCACGCCATGGCAGGCGCTGGTCACGATCAGCAAGCTGTCAGCATCGGGGAAGCCATCGAACACCACATCCATGGCCAGTGCCTCATCATCCCGACCGGCCAGAGGGTGAAGATGCGAAGTGACCGATAAATTGGCGCTGGCAGCGGCTTGCAGAAACTTCATGCGCGCTATCGCGTAGCTGGCAGAAAACGATTCAACGACGCTTTGCATGTTGCGGTCCTCTCAAGACATTAGCTCATGATTGAAATCATAACTTGGGTGGTGCCGCCCACACCGCTTGCCCTAGTGCACCATCTGGTGATGTGCGATGCCTGAACTGTGCTCTGTTAAATTCGGGCTTTCATTGCAGCGAATTTATGCTTGTATTTGTACTTCGTCGCTTGTTTCAGGCGTTGCTGGTCATGCTGGTGGTTGCTTTCATCGCCTTTATGCTGTTTCAGTATGTCGGCGACCCGGTGGTGTTCCTGCTGGGGCAAGATGCGCGACCCGATCAAATTCAACAACTGCGCACTGATCTTGGGCTGGATCAGCCATTTTTTGTTCAATTCTGGCATTTTTTAGTCAATGCGTTGCAGGGTGAGTTTGGTTTGAGTTTGCGCCAGGGCGCCAAGGTATCGCGTCTGATTGGCGAGCGCCTTCCGGCGACGCTGGAACTCGCGCTGGTCGCTGCCGTGCTGGCCTTGGTGATCGGCGTCCCCCTGGGTGTTTACACCGCCTTGCGACGTGGCGGTTTTTTGAGCCACCTGGCCATGACGATCTCACTACTGGGCGTGTCGCTACCGACCTTTTTGATCGGTATTCTGTTGATCTTGGTGTTTTCAGTGGGTTTGGGCTGGTTTCCAAGTTTCGGGCGCGGTGAAGTCGTACCACTGGGATGGTGGAGCAGTGGCTTGCTAACGCTCGATGGCTGGCACCATATCGTGCTACCGGCGATCACGTTGGCGGTGTTTCAGCTGACTCTCATCATGCGCCTGGTGCGTGCCGAGATGCTGGAGGTCTTGCGCACCGATTACGTCCGGTTTGCTCGTGCCCGTGGCTTGAGCAACCGTGCCATTCACTTTGGCCATGCACTGCAAAACACATTGGTACCGGTCATTACCATCACCGGGCTGCAATTGGGGCAGTTGGTGGCATTTGCCATCATTACCGAAACGGTTTTCCAGTGGCCGGGCATGGGCTTGCTTTTTATTCAGGCTGTGACTTATGCCGACATCCCGGTGATGGCCGCCTATCTGTGCCTGATTGCCCTGATTTTTGTGCT
>JANXLW010000286.1 GCA_025354965.1 Betaproteobacteria bacterium | reverse complement strand
GGGAGAAATTACCAAGAAAGGAGGTCAGAACCAGGCAGGCCTAAAAGCTGATAATTTGGCCGTCCTGCCTGGGGGAATTTGACTGGCCAAAGGTGGGGGAATTTGAAGTGGCCATCAGGGGTTGCCTTTCATCAAGGCGGCTCATGGGAATTGGGCGAACGTTATGCACGCTCGATGATCAACGACCTGAACCGCTGGACCGTCGGCTGGATCGACTGGAATCTGGTGCTGGATGAAACCGGCGGACCCAACCACGTTGGCAACCTGTGCAGCGCGCCCATCCTGATCGACACCGCAAATGACGCACCGATGCATCAAAGCTCGTATTACTACATCGGACACTTCAGCCGCTTTGTCAAACCGGGTGCGCGCCGAGTGCTGTGTGCCGCCTCCAGGCAGGACCTGGAGACAACTGCATTTTTGAATCCGGACGGCTCGATCGCCGTCGTGGTGATGAACCGGACCGAAGACGCGGTACGCTTTGGGCTTCGAGTTGACAACGAGTCAACGACCAGCGAGCTGCCGCCGCGTTCGATCGCCACCTACCTGAAAAACGATCAATCGATGCCTGTTTAACCGAGACCAATAACCAGACTGCCGAGCTTGCCGTCCCGCAAATTCAAGGCCAGGTCCTTGGGCAACCAGCGCCCTTGATGCAGTTGCCGAGTGCCGTCAACGTAATTCAATTCAAAACGTACCGGAGCCACTGCACCGGGGCCAAAGGTGTTGTGTCGACCGGGGTTGCTGTACACCACCCAGGTATGACCAAAGAGTTTGAAACCAAAACTGTCAGCAGCGAAACCACCGGTCGGCGTGGTCGTAAATAGCCAGTCAGCGAGAACCGGCTGGGGTGCAAATCGCAGCACACCACCGACCAGACAAAAAGGCGTGGCGCCCAGCCCCATGTGCAACACCATGCTGATCCATTCTGCCGTTGCGCCACTGAGCCGGGCGACAAAACCGACACCATGCACTTTTTCATCCGGGAAACGACTGCTGGCAATGAAAGATGAATTCTCGAACGGCGAGCGCCCGTAGACCTCCGGCTTGTGAAAAGCCACGAGTCCCTGCTTGAGATCATGAAAGAACTCCTGCGCCAGGCCGCTGCGCAGGGTCTCCAGCATGAACTTGTAGTGCATGTGCAAAAAAATGGACTCGTTTTCCAGCCAGCCGGGCGAAAATATTCTGCTGCGTCCGATCTCAAAGCTCTCCTTGTCGAGTGGTACGTTGACCCGGTACATGCCCAGCTTGGCATCAAACAGCGACGACTTGCGCACCGCAGCGTAGAGCGCCTGAGCGCGCTGCGTATCGTTGGCGGAACGCAGCGCGTGCACCGTTCCCTCCAGGAACACGGCCACCGGTTTTTGTCGAAAACGCAGCGCCTGAACATGCACGCTGGCGGGCTCATCCTCGCGACGATGCAACATGACTTGCGTCGGCAGCACCTCGAATTCTTCAACCTCATGACTGAAGTAACTGAGTGGCAGACCGGTGTCATCCACCGAACTTGCCAGACCGTGCGTCAAAACGCGGTCAACACAGTCCAGAAACCCCAGTATCTCTGTATTCGACAGGCTGGTCTCGTCGCCTGACACGCCGAGTCGAACTTCCTCGCGGTACGCTTCCCGCCGACCTGCCAGTTGCTGCCAAGTGGCAAAAAAATGTTCAAGCTCAGCGTGTGACAGGATCTCGGTTACCGAGCGCAGCAGTGCCGCCACTTCCACCGGCACGGACAGGCCACCGCCCGGCACCAGATACTCCTGTACTGAGCGCCGCGTGAAAACCAGCCAGCGTTTGAGCGCATAGGCCTCGTGGGTTGACGAGCCAAAGAGTCCGGGCAGACCGTTGAGCGCATCGCACCAACCCGGCTTCTCGGCCTCCATCTCGAGGCCGATGCCAAACGGGTCCAGCAGTGAAGCCTTCACCGCCATCAAGTTCAACATTTTTGCCAGCAAAGAGGTGTGGTAAATGGAACCCTGACCGTGGCGAGCCCGCATCTTGTGCGGTTGCTCTGAACGCTGCGCAAACATGGTGGTCTTTTCGGCGTCCTTGACCACGGCATGCAGTTGACGCACTGTGCCGTCCCTGCGCAAAACATATTTCTTTGAACGCGGCTGCACCACGTGCTCGTTGTCAAAGTAACTGAAGTCACGCCGCTCGATCAGCAAAGTACGCAGCCGGTCCGGATACAGCGCTGCATAGCTGTCCAGCAAATCCAGGTTGTAGATCCAGTGGTCGACCCAATAGCCCTCGCCGTGCATCGCATCCTGAATTTTGTCGGCCAGACCCAGAACACGGTCAAACCATGGCCGCGCCAGATCGGGCGAGCCGTAGTCTTTGACCAGTGCTTCCAGTAGCTGATCCGGACTGAATGGGTGCGTCAGAAATGCCTTCCAGACGGGCGTATTTGCCAGCGGCCAGGCCTGCAATAAAACCGTTAACTGGTCGGCCATCAAACAAAACGTTTCCGGCTGAATGACCAGCGGGTTGTTGCCGTCGAGTTGCACCAGGTTGAAGAAAGTCTCGATGTTGGACGCGTCAACGCCCTGAAAGATGAAGTTCTCCGAACGCCGGTTCTGGTTGACGTCGCGAAAATTGCCGTTGCCCTGCGACCAGTAGCTGGGTGCCACTTCAAAAAAGTTGTAGTCGCGCTCCATATCGCCATGCTTGCGCGTGAAGGTGTGAAAAACACGCGGCCCGCGTGG
Source organism: Betaproteobacteria bacterium (assembly GCA_025354965.1). Lineage (GTDB taxonomy): Bacteria > Pseudomonadota > Gammaproteobacteria > Burkholderiales > Burkholderiaceae_C > Rhodoferax. Next base: position 1,864 of record JANXLW010000286.1, on the reverse strand, counting down.
TCCCTCAATGACGACCGGTTGGCCGCCACGCAAGGTGTTGTCAAGAAACGCCTGGCGTGAATAGGGGTCAAGCTGGGGCGGCCCGGCGAGCAAGGCAAAGCGCGCACTCAAACTGGTGATCAACTTGCTGTTCTCGACGCGCTTGTAGCTGGCGTAGCGCTTGTCGCCGGTAATCCTGCTGCGAAAGGCACGTACGATTTCCCAATCCGGCACCTGTCCAAAATAAGATTCCCAAGTGGCCGTTGCGCCAACTTCAAGCGACAACGACAACTGGGCAAACGCGCAGGCGGTCAGAGTTTCACGTCGTGCCGCCAACGGATCAATGCGCTCATTGCGCATAAAGTCCAGTGGTGTGCGCAAGGTGCTGTCCGAGCCAAAAATCAGCTCCGGGTCAGTAATCACCGCAACAGCCTGTTCCCGGTAAAGGGTGAAGGCGAAGAAGCCAGCCTCGATCCATTCAACTTCAGGCTTGTCTGACGGTTCTACCTTGAGCTTGAAAAACGGCAAGCGATCGTCCACGTGGCGAATTTCAGCAAATGCCTCCATCGTCCGCGACATCTGCTTGAGTAGTTTTTCTTCCAATCCGTAGGGGACGATTTGTGGCAAACCATCCAGCACTTCAAACTGAACATTCGCCTGCCCGATGTTTTCAACCGTCACGCGCCGCACCAGTGACGGCAGATTTTCATTGGGCAAGGTGAAGTAGACGACGCAAATCCGCAAACCCAGTCGAGTGTTCGTTTCTTCAATTTCAATTTCTTCCGCGCGAACCGTCAGGCGTTGCTGCACACTCTTTTGCGCTGCGGCTTGAAACGGCTCGTACAACAGTGGGCCGTCGACAGTCCTGATTTTGAGGAAGGTGCGAAAACCCAGCAGTGAAGTCAGCACATAAGCCTTGTTGGCGGGATGAAACTCCAGCATGGCGCCGTTTTTATCGCGCACACCAAAGCACGAAACACACTGTCCGCGATTGGTATAAAAGACCCACAAAGGCTTGCCATATTCACCCGCAATGCCAGGTAAAAAACTTGAAAAAGGGCGTGCTGCGTTGAAGTCAACGATATGAAAACCGTCGGCTTGCAATGATGTAATTTTCTTCATGGGGTATCGCTTGACCAATGACGCCGGTTTTTTTTCTGTGGGTCCAGTTCCCGGTACAGCGCCAAATAGCTTTCGGCCGCGCCTTGCCATGAAAAATCCTGTGCCATCGCCTGCAGCATCATCTGGCGCCATCGCTTCGGTTGCCTGAAGATGGCGATGGCACGCTGCAATGCCGCCTGCAGCGCAGCAGACGTAGGTTCGGCAAATACAAATCCGGTGGCGCTGCCGGTTTGCAAATTCAGATCATTGGCATCAACCACGGTATCGGCCAGACCGCCGACACACCGCACCACGGGCAGCGTTCCATAACGCAACCCATACAGCTGAGTCAAACCGCAGGGCTCAAAGCGCGAAGGCACCAGGATGGCGTCGGCACCGGCAACGATGCGATGCGCGAAGCTTTCGTCATAGCCAAGGCGCACCGCCACTTGCTCTGGATGCGCCTGGGCCATCGCCACAAAAGCAGCTTCCAGCGTCGGTTCACCGGTGCCCAGCAGAACCAGTTGGCCGCCTTGACGCAACAATTCGGGAAGGGCAGCGAGCAACAGGTCAAGTCCCTTTTGATGTGTCAATCGGCTCACAACCCCGAACAGCGGTGCCGCAACATCCGGTGTTAACCCGAGTTCAACTTGCAGCGCCTGCTTGCAGCGGGATTTGCCTGACAACTCGCGGGCTGAGTAAGGCGCTACCAGGTTGAGGTCTGTTTGAGGATTCCACACGGCTGGATCGACGCCATTGAGAATGCCACAAACGTCGGCACCGC
>JANXLW010000037.1 GCA_025354965.1 Betaproteobacteria bacterium | reverse complement strand
CACCGACTGGTTCAAGGTGCGCACCGAAGGTGGCAAAGTCGGCTGGGTGCAGCGTCAGCAACTGCAGGGCACACTCACCGCCGCCGGTGACGGCAAGACTTTCCGCGACGTGTTGCTGGACGACTACCTGAGCCGTCGGGTGCAGCTCGGGGCCGCCTGGGGCCAGTTCAAATCCGAGCCGATGCTCAAACTCTGGAGCAGCTACCGTCTGTCCGAGACGCTCAGCGTCGAAGGAACACTGGCGCAGGTGCAGGGCGTATTTTCGGGCACCGACTTCTGGCACATCAACGCGCTCGCCGAACCCTGGTCCGACCAGCGCATCTCGCCGTTCTTTGGCATTGGTCTGGGCAAGTTCAGGAACTTTCCGAACCCGAGCCTGGTCGGCGCGACGCTGACCGACGCCAAGCTGGCGAACGCCACTTTTGGGCTCAACTACCACCTGAGCGACCGCTTTGTGCTGCGCGCCGACTACTCGATCTATACCGCTTTCGTCGCCGATACGCGCAGCACCGAGTACCGCGCGCTGACGACCGGGCTTTCCTTCTTCTTTTGACGCAGCAACATGAAAACCACCCTATTACGCAACACACTGCTGGCCACGCTAACGATCGTCACTAGCCTGGCGGCCGGCGCGGCGGATCAAACCCCGGTGACCGAGCAGGTAGTGCTGCCGCAGGTCGACCGGCGCGATATCCAGTTGCCGCGTTTCCCGTCGAACGACTTCGAGATTGGCGCCTTTGTCGGCAGCTATGCAACACAGAACTTTGGCGCCAGCACGGTGGGCGGCTTGCGCCTGGGCTACCACGTGACGGAGGACTTCTTCGTTGAGGGAGTGCTGGCGCAGACGCAGGTCAGCGATGCCTCGTTCCGGCAAGTGCTGCCGGGCGGCGTATTTGCCAATGACTCGGAGAAGCTGCGCTACTACAACCTGTCGGTCGGCTACAACGTGCTGCCAGGCGAAGTGTTTATCGGCGCCAAGCGTGCCAAGCCGACCGCGTTTTATCTGATCGGCGGCGTCGGCAGCACCTCGTTCAACCAGCAGAGCCTGGCAACTTTCAATCTTGGCGCCGGCCTGCGCGTTTATCTCAACGACCACATCGCGCTGCAACTCGATGCACGCGACCACATCTTCTCACTCGACCTGTTGGGCCGGCGCGAAAGCACACAGAACCTCGAGTTGACGGCCGGCGTTACGGCCTCCTTCTGAGCGTGCCGACTTATGAACAAGGATGAATTCTCAGTATTGAAGCCCCGCTGGTGGCGCGCCAGGCAATGGCTGGTGGCGGCGCTCTTCTTCCTGGAAGCGGGTACCGCCCTTTCGGCGGTCGCACCGTCGACGCTGGCACCGGACTTCACTTTGCACACGCTGGGTGGCCCGAATCTGCGCTTGCAGGAGCAGCGTGGTCGCGTGGTGCTGGTGAACTTCTGGGCTACCTGGTGTGGCCCGTGCCGACAGGAGATGCCGCAACTCAGCAAGCTCTACGAGAAGTACCGCGCCGCGGGCTTCGTGCTGCTGGGCGTCAACGTCGACGACGACGTGCACCGTGCAGCGGACCTGGCGGCCAGGCTGGGCCTCAAATTCCCCGTGCTGCTGGACACCGATAAAGCGGTCAGCCGCCAGTACGATCTCAGCAGCATGCCATCGACCGTGCTGATCGATCGTGACGGACGCGTGCGCTATGTGCACCGCGGCTATCTCGCTGGCTACGAGGATGTGTACGACAAGCAGATTCTGGAGTTGCTGAAATGAGCGCACGCCACGCCATGGCCAGCGGCCTGCTGCTGTGTGCGACGCTGCTGGGCGGCTGCGCCATCGAGCCCTGGGTGAAGCCCTATGAGCGCGAACGGCTGGCCGATCCGATCATGAAATTCTCACGCGATACGCTGGCCGACAAGCATACCGAGCACGTGCGCGAAGTGCGCGAAGGGGCACACGGCGCAACCGGTGTGCAAGGGGGTGGTTGTGGTTGCAACTAGAGTGCAAAGCCGCCATCGTGAGAGCGCCAGCTGGAATCTTTTGCGACGCCTGGCAGCGTTGCTGGGCGGCGTGCTTGCGGCGGGTGGCGCACGCGCTGTTGATTTACCGCAGGACAGCGCCGAGGCTTTGTACCATTCGTACAGTGGTGGTGGCGTAACGGCCAATGGGCCGGCGCTGCTGGTGCGCAAGCGCCTGGCCGACAAGTTTTCATTGTCCGCAAGTTACTACGTCGATTCGGTCAGCAACGCGTCGATCGACGTCGTCACAACCGCCAGCCCTTACCGCGAGCAACGCACTGAATATGATTTCGGCGCCAACTACGTTTACCGCGATTCGCAGATCTCTTTGTCCACCTCGAGCAGCCGCGAACCGGACTACACGGCCAACCGCATCGGCCTGGACATCACGCAGGAAACCTTCGGCGGCATGACGTCTGTCAGTTTGGGTTTCACACGCGGCGCCGACGAAGTCGGCAAACACGGTGCGCCGGAATTCTCCGACATTGCCACCCACTGGCAATACCGGCTGGGTGTCACGCAGATCCTGTCACCGCACTGGGTCATGAGCGCCAACGGGGAGGTGCTGGCCGACGACGGTTTCCTGGGCAGTCCATACCGCGTGGCGCGCGTGTTCGGCGCCGCAGTGCCGGAGCGCAACCCGCGCACGCGCTCCAGTCGCGCCGTCAAATTGCGCCTGATTGGCGACTTGGGTGCGCGCGATGCAATGCACGTTGACTACCGCTACTTCTGGG
>JANXLW010000034.1 GCA_025354965.1 Betaproteobacteria bacterium | reverse complement strand
TTTTTTTCTCGTGCACCAGCTCTGCCATGCGTTCCTGCAACGTCTTTTTGTTGACCTGGTAAGGCAGCTCGTCGACGATGATGGCTTGGCGCTGGCCTTTGTCGATGTCTTCAAAATGGCACTTGGCACGCATCACAATTTTGCCTCGACCGGTGCGGTAGCCGTCCTTGACGCCGTTGATGCCGTAAATAATACCGGCCGTTGGAAAATCGGGTGCCGGCACGATTTCCATCAACTCGTCTATCGAGGCTTGCGGGTTGCGCAGCAGGTGCAGGCAGGCGTCGACCACTTCATTGAGGTTGTGCGGTGGGATGTTGGTGGCCATGCCCACCGCAATGCCGCCAGAACCGTTGACCAGCAAGTTGGGCAACCGGGTTGGCATGACCAAGGGTTCTTTTTCTGAGCCGTCATAGTTGGGTCCAAAATCAACGGTCTCCTTGTCCAGATCGGCGAGTATTTCGTGCGCGATCTTGGCCAGTCGAATTTCGGTGTACCGCATGGCCGCCGCGTTGTCGCCATCAACCGAACCGAAGTTTCCCTGGCCATCAACCAGCATGTGGCGCATGGAAAAATCCTGCGCCATGCGCACGATGGTGTCGTAGACCGATTGGTCGCCGTGCGGGTGATACTTGCCGATGACGTCACCGACAATACGCGCCGATTTTTTATATGGCTTGTTCCAGTCGTTGCTCAGCTCATGCATGGCAAACAGAACGCGCCGGTGGACTGGCTTCAATCCATCCCGTGCGTCGGGTAGGGCGCGACCGACAATCACACTCATGGCGTAATCGAGATAGCTGCGACGCATTTCTTCTTCAAGACTGATGGGCAGGGTTTCTTTGGCGAATTGGGTCATGGGCAGTAGAGTCTGGCGGGTGTCAAAGGCAACCTGTAATTGTAATGGGCGCCCCATTAAACTGGCCCTGTGGCTTCTCGGCAACGTCAATGCGCATTTCCGCTCTCCTTTTGTAGGCAGACATGCCGAAGGCGCTTTTTCGGGTTTCTGGCGCAATCGGGCTGTGGCACAATGGTGCGAACGCTGTAAGTGATGGGCATTTAGAGCGTCAAATAAATACTCGCAGCGCTGCTGCGGCCCTTTCCCCTAAGGAGAACCATGAAGAAATTTAACAAAGTGGCAATGCTGATTGCTGCCGCAGCACTTGCAACTGTCGCTAGCGCGCAATCGATCGACAACTGGGTTAGTGCCAACGGCATCACCTGGAAAAACGGTACCAACGAACTGTGCTGGCGCGATGCCAGCTGGACGCCGGCTACTGCAGCTGTTGGTTGCGATGGTGCCATTGTTGCGCCCCCTCCTGCTCCTCCTGCTCCCCCAGTAGTTGAACCACCACCACCACCTCCTCCTCCCGCTCCAGTGGTCGTCCCACCGCCAGCACCGGTGGTTGTGCCACCGCCACCAGCAGCCACCAAAGTGACTTATGCGGCTGACGCATTCTTTGACTTTGACAAGGCTGTCATCAAGCCTGAAGGCAAGGCCAAACTGGACGACTTGGTTGGTAAGGTCAAGGGCATCAACCTGGAAGTGATTATTGCGGTTGGCCATACCGATTCCGTCGGTGCTGATACCTACAACCAGAAGTTGTCGGTCCAACGCTCGGAAGCTGTGAAGGCTTACCTGGTGTCCAAGGGCATTGAGAAAAACCGTGTTTACACCGAAGGCAAGGGCGAGAAGCAACCGGTGGCTGACAACAAAACCAAAGAAGGACGTGCCAAAAACCGTCGCGTCGAGATTGAAGTGGTTGGTACCCGCGCAAACTAACTCTTCGCGTTGCACTGACCAGCGGTCGATCAAGATTGCTTCCAAAAAACCCCGCTTGGCGGGGTTTTTTGTTTCTGGGGCAAAGAGCACGTTTGTCGTAGCGGAGTCTGTGAAGCCTGCCAAAGCATCTGACGTTCAATTTTGCCGATAATCCCTCTATGACTTCAACATTGAACGCTGATCCGGCCGAACTGGCCAAGTTTTCTGACCTGGCTCATCGCTGGTGGGATTTGGAAGGCGAGTTTCGCCCCTTGCACCAAATGAATCCGCTGCGGCTGGATTGGATCAACAGTATTTGCCCGTTGAAGACCCAGCAGGTTCTTGATGTGGGTTGTGGTGGTGGCATTCTGGCCGACGCCATGGCGCGCTCAGGCGCCCACGTGACTGGCATCGATCTTGCCGCCAAGGCGCTCAGGGTGGCGCAGTTGCACGCGCTTGAGGTGCAAACGGACAACGTGCAATACCAGGAAATCAGCGCCGAAGCGTTGGCGCAGCAGCAGCCCGCCAGCTTTGACGTGGTGACGTGCATGGAAATGCTGGAGCACGTGCCGGACCCGGCGTCCATCGTGCGAGCCTGTGCTGAATTGGTCAGGCCGGGAGGTTGGGTATTTTTTTCCACCCTGAACCGCAACCCGAAGTCTTTTCTATTTGCCATTGTGGGTGCCGAGTACCTGCTCAATCTCTTGCCACGCGGAACACACGAATACGCCAAAATGGTCCGTCCCAGCGAACTGGCAGGTTATTGCCGGTCGGCTGACCTCGATTTACGCCAGACGCGGGGTATGGGCCACAACCCGCTCACGCAGCGTTACTGGTTAAATGCTGATACCAGTGTGAACTATCTCTTTGCGACCCAAAAAGCCTCGGCTGCGAGCCCGTGATTCAGATTTCCGGGAGGTTTGCAGACGTACAAGCGGTGCTGTTCGATCTGGACGGTACCCTGATCGACAGCGCTCCAGACTTGGGCGCGGCAGTCGACAAAATGCGCACAGACCGAGGCTTGCCATCGCTGCCGCCCGAGTCATATCGCCCGATGGCCGGCGCTGGCGCGCGCGGGATGATCAGTGTGGCCTTTGATCTGACGCCAGACGACGCGGATTTTGCTGCCTTGCGCGAAGAATTTTTCACCAATTATGAGCGCTGTATGACACTAAACACCTATGCTTTTGCAGGTGTGCCGGAACTGATCGCCCATCTGGTAGCGCTTGAAATCCCGTGGGGCGTTGTGACCAACAAGGCATCGCGCTTTACGCTTCCTCTGACTCGTGCCATGCCCTTGTTCGCATCGGCCCGCACGGTCATCAGCGGCGACACCATGGCCCACGCCAAGCCACACCCAGAGCCCCTGCTGGAGGCTGCCAGACGGCTGGCCATTGATCCGTCTCGTTGTCTGTATGTGGGTGATGATGAACGCGATGTCGTGGCCGGTCTTGCCGCAGGTATGGGCACGGTGGCCGCCACCTATGGTTACCTCGGCCAAAAAGCCGATCCGGCACAGTGGGGCGCGCACGCCACAATTAATTCTCCTGGGGACCTGTTGAAATTACTGGCAAAGGCCTAAAATAGCGGGCTTGGGGCTGCACTGGTTTCGACGTGGGTACGGAATCGCTGTGGTGCATGTCGAGCTGAATGCGCTCGTAAAACAGATTCAAACAAACTAACTGCAAACGACGAACGTTTCGCACTCGCTGCTTAATAACCAGTGAGCCTTACAACAGCAGGCC
>JANXLW010000232.1 GCA_025354965.1 Betaproteobacteria bacterium | reverse complement strand
GGCCTTAGCGATGCCGCTATCGAACCCGCAAGCTCAGGAGTCAGCCCGCGCTTTCATGGCGCGGGTGGCGCAGGTCGATGTATTGCAGTGCCCATGTTGCAAGCAAGGCAGGTTGCACGTCACGGCGGTACTGGCAAGGCTGGGGCACCTGCCAGCGCCAGCCAGGTCATTTGTGCCCACATGCCGGGGGCCACCGTGACAGTTTGGCATGGTTTAACAAAGCAGCAGCCGTTGGCAGGCCACCTAAAGCGTGACCGGGGCAGTGCTGCGCCTACGGGCTCTACTGGCACTGCAGGCGTGCCTGCAAGGGTCTGCGCCGCGGCGCATCACAACGGGTTTGCTGAATTTGCGTGAAATCGGCAGCGCCAACCAACACACGCGTCAAATCTCACGCCATAATTTGCGCATGCACCCCTGCGCCAAGCCTGCAATCCCCTATGCCACCGGCCACAGCGTCTTCAGGGCGGCGCTTCAGTCCAACAAGGTTTATCCGCCGCGTCGCAGTTTGCGCGCCTGCGCTGGTATCGTGTGGCGGCGGATAAACGCTATTCGTTAAACCCGTTCAGTTTCAGTGATAGCATTGCCAAATGAACTCATCCGCCATCGAACAATCTGTACTTGGCTTGCCCGAGGTGGAGCGTGCGCACTTGGTTCATTTGTTGCTCGATAGCCTGGATGCTCCATCGGGCGCTGAAATTCAGGATATCTGGCTCAATGAGGCGCACCGCCGTGCTGATGATATTGACGCAGGAAAAGTCAATCTGGTGAGTGGCGAACTGCTTGAGCAGCAAGTTCAGGCGCTATTCAGGTGAGTTACTGGCTCCACCCGGAGGCCGCTGAAGAACATAAAAAGCAGGTCGCTCACTATGAAGAGATACAAGTGGGATTGGGCAAGCGGTACCACACCGAATTTCAAAATGTCGTGGTTTCGGTTTGTGCGGCACCTGATCGTTTCCGCATTGTTTCAGCGCCTAACATTCGACGCACCATATTCAAAGTATTTCACTTTGACCTTGTTTACCGCGAAGTTGATGGACTGGTTCAAGTCTTGGCGGTCGCTCACCATCGCCGCCAACCGGGCTACTGGGTGACTCGGGTTTAACTGGTTGATCGACCCGACTTTCGCGGGTCATCGCCAACGTTAAACGTCCCTTTTCGATCTCGCGCCAAAGGCAACTTGATTCCAAACTACATTGTAGTTATCATTTGGCCATGAGCAATCTGAGCTTTGAATGGGATGAGCGCAAATTTGCGGCAAACGTAAAAAAGCATGGGGTTAGTTTTGATGAGGCGAAATCGGTTTTCGTCGACGAGCGAGCCAAATTGATTAGCGACCCTGATCACTCAAACGACGAAGACCGCTTCGTTCTTCTCGGTTTGAGTGGCGCATTGCGATTACTTCTGGTTTGTCACTGTTATCGCGGTGCCGGAAACGTCATACGAATCATCTCGGCTCGTAAGGCAAGTGCTCACGAATCGAAGTCCTACCCCTGAAAGGTGTCATATGCGCAAAGAATACGACTTTACCGCGGCGAGAAAGAATCCTTACGCCGCACAACTGAAGAAGCAAATTACGATTCGTCTTGATGAGGAATCAATAGACTATTTCAAGTCGATATCGCAAGACGCTGGCATTCCCTATCAAAGCCTCATCAATCTGTATTTGCGAGATTGCGCGACTACACATCGCAAGCTCAATTTGAATTGGTCGTAAATGTTCGTATTTCTGCACCGGTTTGACCTGACAGTCCATGCGGACGCCGCGCGATAAGGCCGCGCAGCGCCGGTGACTTCTACGTTATCAGTCAGTCTGAGCGTGTAGTGACAAAAGGCACACAGCAGCTTAGAATTCTGACATGAAACCTTTCCGCTGGAATGCTGAAAAAAACGAATTGCTCAAGCTATCGCGTGGGGTGTCTTTTGAGAGCATTGTTGTCGCGATTGAGGCTGATGGACTGCTTGATATCGTTGAGCACCCCAACAAGGGGACGTATCCGAATCAGCGGGTGCTTGTTGTCTCGTTTGATGGCTATGTTTATTTGGTTCCTTTTATCGAAGAGGCTGATTATTTTTTCCTCAAAACCGTGATCCCGAGCCGCAAGGCAACACGGGACTATTTGCAGCAAGGTGAACCGAATGCCAAACGTTGATGCCTATGAACAAGAAGTTTTGTCTGCCTTCGAGAAGGGCAGTCTCAAATCTGTCGTGACCAAAGGTGAACTGCAGAAGTTCAGGGCGGCAGCAAAAGCTACCGCCGTGAAGGATCGCAGAGTGAACATTCGCCTGTCGTCTATTGATCTCAATGACATTCAAGTCAAAGCGCTGCAGGAGGGAATGCCCTACCAAACCTTGATTGCGAGTGTGCTGCACAAGTACGTCAGCGGCCGCTTTGTTGAAAAATCTGGTCTTATAACTGGTCACTCAACACAGACCTCCCGTAAGCGAGCGGCTGGTTAGTTTCGACGTTGAGGCTGTAAAAAAACCCGATATTTCAAATCGAACCAAGCACTATCGGCGCCCGAACTTCTGCTGATTTGGATTGTCGATTTCATAGCCGCAGTATGCTGCAAATTCGCGCCGTTTTGCGCATGGAGCGCAGTTCCGCGGCCCCTGGGCTGCTATCTGCCTGCGCA
>JANXLW010000206.1 GCA_025354965.1 Betaproteobacteria bacterium | reverse complement strand
CCTTGAAAGAAGTCCCCAAGCGCATGCTGATTCTCGGCGGCGGCATCATTGGCCTGGAAATGGGCACGGTCTACAGCACACTGGGCGCACGCCTGGATGTGGTTGAAATGATGGACGGCCTGATGCAGGGCGCCGACCGCGACCTCGTCAAGGTGTGGCAGAAGATGAACGCGCCGCGGTTTGACAACATCATGCTCAAGACCAAAACCGTGGGCGCCAAGGCGACCAAAGCCGGTATTGAGGTAACGTTTGAAGCCGCAGAGCCGGGCGGTACCGCCCCAGCGCCGCAAACCTACGACCTGGTACTGCAAGCCGTGGGCCGCACGCCGAATGGCAAAAAGCTCGCGGCTGACAAGGCCGGTGTCACTGTGACTGATCGCGGTTTTATTCCGGTGGATATCCAGATGCGCACCAACGTGCCGCACATCTTTGCCATCGGTGACATCGTGGGCCAGCCCATGCTGGCGCACAAGGCCGTGCATGAGGCGCATGTGGCGGCAGAAGTCATTGCCGGCGAGTTGCAGGGCAACAAGGAACTCGCCAGCGCGGCGTTCAACGCCCGCGTGATTCCAAGCGTTGCCTACACCGATCCCGAAGTGGCATGGGTAGGCCTGACGGAAGACCAGGCCAAAGCACAAGGCATCAAGGTCAAAAAAGGCCTGTTCCCGTGGAATGCATCCGGCCGGGCCATTGCCAATGGCCGCGACGAAGGCGTGACCAAGCTGTTGTTTGATGATTCACCCGATGCTCATGGCCACGGCAAGATCCTGGGTGGCGGCATGGTTGGCACCCACGCAGGTGACATGATTGGTGAAATCGTTCTGGCCATCGAGATGGGCGCTGACGCCATAGACATCGGCAAAACCATTCATGCGCACCCCACGTTGGGCGAGAGCATTGGCATGGCGGCGGAAGTGGCTCACGGCAGCTGTACCGATCTGCCGCCTGCGCGCAAATAAGCGTTCTGCCTCGCGTTCCCAACGAAAGCCCGCAGATCAAATTCAAAGGATATTGAAGTGGATGTCATTATTCTGGATATACCCGGCGTCGCGGGAGAGTGCCTCTTGACCGGCCATGCCGACAAGATCGAGTGCCTGTCATACAGCCATGCGGTGGCCATGCAGATGACCAGCGATGTCAGCGACAAGCGGCGCGCATCTGGCAAGCCCAACATGCAGGACTTCACCATCTCGAAATACATGGACAAGTCCTCGCCTGTGCTCAACCAGTACTGCTGCGAAGGCCGGAAGCTCGGCGACGGCAGGGTCACGGTTGGGCGCAACGAGTCTGGTGCAATCATGCCGAGGATCGTCTACACGCTCAAGGACGTAATGATCTCCAGTGTCAGCGTGGCTTCCTCGGGCGGAGACAAACCCGCGGAGACGATCACGCTCAACTTCACGGGAATCCAGTGGGATTACACGGCGCAGAAACCGGGTACCACCGAAGCAGTAGCCGCCGCCGGCAAGTGGAACATGAAGACCCATAGCCCGGCCTGAGCGTGCCGGGGGGTTGCCTGCCAGCCGGGGACGCAAAATCCTTCCATTTTTTTCACGAAAGGTCTGGCGACATGAAATATCTGACACTGGTTCTCGCTGCTTGCTTGTGGTCGTGCATGGCCACTGCGGCCACCTCGCCAGATCCCCGTCTGCAAGTGCTTGATCCTCCGTTCTATCTTCAAAAATATCCTGACCTGAAAGCAGCGTTCGGAGGCAACATCGAAGCCGCACAAAACCACTGGCTGAACTACGGGATCAAGGAATGCCGCCAGAGCAGCGCGACTTTCAGCCCTTTGGACTACCTGCAGAACTACACGGACCTGAAGCAGGCATTCGGAACCAATTGTGAAGCCGCTCTGAATCACTGGCTTGCCTTCGGCAAGAATGAAGGCCGCAACCCGGCACCGCCGGTCTTGTTCACGGTCACAGCTACAAATCCGGGCAACCTCGGCTTGTTGGCTGGAAAGACCCCGGCAGGTGGCGAGATCAAGTGCGGATGTTCCCAAGGCACTTGCTATAGCGCCTGTTCGGTGCCGGTCGCATCCAACTCAAAGTTGCAAATTACGGCCGTACCGCCCCAACCTGAGAAGCTCGGCCTGTGGCGAGCCTGGATATCTAACGCCGAACGGCTACGCAGATATTCGGCTAGAGACAAGAGTGATCCAAGTTGCCCCGGTACCCTACTGAAGCCGGACGTCTGCGAGATCACGGTAGATGGCGACAAGACCGTCGCCCATTCCTTCCGCTTCCTGGAAGTATCCGACCGTCCGCAGACCAATGGGAGCATTCACCAGGAATGGCTGTGCCTTTCGCCCTCGTCCCGCATGGAGCTGTTTGTCAAAGGGGACGAACTGGAAGACTGCTCGATTGCGACCGTCACCGCCGTACCTGAAAAGGACTACCGCTTCGATACCTGGGGCCTGGAATGTTCCGGGCAGGGCCGCACCTGCAAGACGATCCGGCCGTCCTTCACCGCCGCTTCCTTCACTTACGCTCCCGTCAAATACGAAGTGGCACTGAGTGTGAGTCCGAGCACATCCGGGCGTCTGCTTTTCGGCATCGCACGGTTTCTTGACCGTCCTTCACCCCTTGATTGCGGTTGCGTGGACGGCAAGTGCAAAACGGCCTGCCGAGCCAGTCTGACGCACGACATCAAGGTGCCCATCCTTGCGCAGCCTTCAAAAGGCTTCGAGGTCGATACCTGGACTTGCCCTGGTACGGTACGACAGGACAACGAGTACGCCTATTGCGAGCTGACCCTCGAT
>JANXLW010000204.1 GCA_025354965.1 Betaproteobacteria bacterium | reverse complement strand
TGCCCGAGCACCGCGAGCGACTGTATCCGCCGACGGTTGCGCTGTCGATGTTCATGGGCCAGGTACTGGAAGCCGATGGTTCGTGCCAGAAGGCGGTCAACGGCTGGGCTGCGCAACGCGCGGCTGATGGCTTGAGGCCGTGTAGCGTTCGTACCGGCGGGTACTGCCGAGCACGACAACGCCTGCCATTGGAGATGCTCACTGCGCTGACTCGAGAAGCAGGTCGGTTGCTCAGCGAGAAGGCGTTGGCACCTTGGCTGTGGCGTGGGCGCGCGGTGAAGTTGGTGGATGGCACAGGCATCTCGATGCCCGATACCCCAGAGAACCAGGAGCGTTATCCCCAGCCCAGCACCCAGGCGCCTGGAGTGGGGTTTCCTTTGGCGCGATTGGTCATGGTGATTTGCCTGGCCACCGGCGCGGCCCTGGATATGGCGGTAGGGCCACACAGCGGCAAGGGCAGCGGTGAACTCGCACTGGTGCGTGGCCTGCTTGAAGGATTCTCCTCAGGCGATGTGATGCTTGCTGATGCCCTGTACTGCAACTATTGGCTGATTGCCACGCTGGTGTCCAGGGGCGTAGACGTACTGTTTGAGCAAAACGGCTCGCGCACCACGGACTTCCGCCGTGGTCAGTCGCTGGGACCACGCGATCACATCGTGCGCTGGCCCAAGCCAGCGGCCCGTCCACAGTGGATGACACCCGAGCAGTACGCTCACTTCCCGGATGAGATCACGCTACGTGAAGTAAAAGTCGGGCGCCAGATTCTGGTCACCACGATGCTTGATCATCGCAAGGTCAGCAAGGACGACCTCTCGCAGCTGTACGCGCGTCGCTGGAACGTCGAGCTCGATCTGCGCAACCTCAAGACCACCACGGGCATGGATGTGCTGAGCTGCCAGACGCCGCAGATGAACGAGAAACAACTGTGGGTCCATCTACTGGCCTACAACGTGATTCGGCTACTCATGGCGCAGGCCGCGTGCAATGCAGGCATGGACCCGCGTGAGCTGAGTTTCAAGCACACCGTACAACTGTGGACCGAATGGGTATCGCGGGGTCTGTCAGCCACCAAGGATGATGGGCGGCTGTTCACATTGATTGCCCAGTGCAGGGTGGGCAATCGATGCGGACGTATGGAGCCGCGAATGCGAAAGCGACGACCCAAACCCTATCCGTGGTTGAAGGTCTCGCGTGCTCATGCTCGCCGGAAAATCAAGAAGCATGGCCACGACTGGGAGCCAAAGTAAGTGCCATTCGGGTTAAGGGCAATTCTGGGTGGAATTCAACAGACGGGTCTCCCATTGGCCAGAACCGTACCGAAGCTGCTCAGTTTGTTTCTAAAAATGGGAGCAACGCAGCCAGCACATCCCCAGCCGCCTCCCGCTGCGGAAAGTGGCCTACGCCTGCCAGCAACTGGCGCTTGTAGATGCCGCTGAAAAAAGCCTCCTTGCCCAAGCTGGTGTCTGGATGATTGACACCATCGACTGCACCATGCAGCAGCAGTGTGGGTACAGCCAGGACGGGCGCAGGGTTGAGTAGTCGCTCATCGTCTGCGTAGCGCGGATCGCCAGGCGGATCGCCAGGCGCATGGCCCCAGCGATGGCGATACGAATGCAGGGTGATGTCGGCCCAGTCGGGGTTGTCAAAAGCTTGCGCTGTCTGCTCAAACTCTTGCACCTCATACCAGCCCGGCGGTGCCCAGGTGTCCCACATCATGCGGGCAAAGTTGCGGCCGTCTTCACGCACCGTGCGTTCACCGCGAGGTGTGGCCATGTACCAGTGGTACCAGTAGTTGCGCGCCTGCGGAATACTCAGTGCCTGTGTCGGGTCGTTGGTGCCGTAGGCCACAGACAGCATCACCAAATGACTGGCCACACCTGGGCGCAGGCTGCAGGCAATAGCCACGGCACGCGCGCCCCAGTCGTGGCCGACCAGTGCGGGTTGCTTCAAATTGAGCGCATCGATAAATTCAAGCAGGTCGCAGCCCAGCGCTGCAAGCTGGCCTGTGCGCGGTGTGTCGTCTTGCAAAAATCGTGTGGGCAAGAAGCCGCGCAAGGCTGGCACCAGCACCCGCCAACCCGCCAAAGCCAGACCTGGGGCAACCGCCGACCAGGTACGGATGCTGTCTGGCCAGCCATGCAACAGCACAACGGTGCGGCTACCCGCAGGATTCCACTCCTCGTAAGCCACTCGCAGCAGTGAGGTATCGACATATTTCAGTGTGGGTTGCATGTCGTTCTTTCTTTGGGTTTCACAACCTGATCATTTTCGCAAAGGGTATGTTGTTCAGTGAATGTGCAAGCCACCGTTGACGTCTAACACCACGCCCGTGATGTACGAAGACTGATCTGAGGCCAGAAAAAGGCAGGCATTGGCAATATCAAGAGCGGAAGCCAGACGACCCAGCGGAATACTTTCAGCCACGCGGCGTTTGCCAGCGTCATCAATCTTGCCCACCAGCAGCTCGGTGTCGGCCATGCCCGGAGCAATAGCGTTGGAACGAATGCCATCAGTTGCGAGTTCACGGGCCATTGCCTTGGCCAGCGCCTGGATCGCCCCCTTGGCGGCGGAATAATGCGGACCGCCAAGTATGCCGCCACCGCGCTGTGCTGCCACCGAGCCCATGCACACGATGGCGCCGCTCTTTTGGGTACGCATGATGGGAACGACAGCACGCGACATGTTGTAAGCGCCGCG
>JANXLW010000162.1 GCA_025354965.1 Betaproteobacteria bacterium | reverse complement strand
CAATTACGCACCGTAAATTTCATCTTGGGAATATGATGTCGGCACTTGGAATTGAACTTATTGGGCATGCGCTTGAGAAGCAGCCTGATTCAGGGCCGCAGAGATTAACAGGTCAGCGTTTTGCCTCCGTGCAACAACGCTATTTTGACCCCGACAGGGTCGATGCCTTCATTGAATTCCATGGTCAGTTCCAAGCCATAGCGATTCAGTATGCCGACAACGACAGTGCGCTGGCCGCTAAAATTGAATACTTGGCCCAAGCCCGGGGCGACACCGCTGGCTGCCAAGCGGGATGACAGCCAGGGTGGCAGCCGCAACCACTCTGCGGGTGACCTCGCAGGAGACTCAAACCGAGACCCTGAACTTGCCGCACGGTTTGCCCGAGCCTTGATCGTTGAAGACCTGGACCAGCTGCGCCAACCGTTGGCCGAGCTGCTGCCGCGCGCCCCGGTGCGATGGTGATCGTCGCCACCATCCATGACGACGATGCCTACGTCCTTACAGCGCTGCGCGCGGGGGCGACCGGCTACCTCTTAAAGTCCTAGCCCAGTGAGGTAGGTCAACGCCCATTTGCAACGCTCGGCGCAAGTCGAACCGGCCCTGTCGCCGTCCATCGCGGTGCAGGTTTTGCGGCATTTTCAGGCCCCGCCCGTCGGTCGGGCCATCGACGTGGCCGCTACACAGCCGGAACGCCACGATCAACGCCACGAACGGCGCTCTGGCCATCGGCCCGACCGCTCGGAACAACGCGAGCTGACCGACCGTGAAATCCAGGTGCTGCGCCTGATCACCAAAGGCTACAAAACCTCTGAAGTGGCCAGGCTGCTGCAGATATCGCACCACACCGTCAGCACGTCTGTGCGCGACATCTACCGCAAGCTCGGCATTTCACCGCGCGCCGAAGCCACCCTGGAAGCCGAACGGCGTGGCTTGGTGGCCAGAAGTGGCTGCACGGGTTGCGCCGATTGAGGCACCTTGCCAGGCGCACGGGCCTGTCAACCCCCCTGAACGTGGGATATGAGGCTTTGTATTTCAGCGGCAAAATCACGCCCAGACTCCCTTTTTTTCACTTTATTTTGACGTTTGACCATGAAACTTAACGCACTGGCTCTCCAACCCCTCGTTCTGGCCTCTCAAATTTGCGTGCTGACCTCGCTGGCGGGGTTTTCGCAGGCCCAGACCATTGAGCGCATGCGCATGACCGACGGTGATCTGAATTGTCAGCAAATTTATGCGGAGGTTCAGCAAATGGATGCGGCGATCAAATTGGCAGGTTCGTCGCAAGCGCCTGTGCCGGGTGCCGCAGGTGTGCCCGCGGCCGCAGTGGCGGCCGAAGATCCAAGCGTTGCCAACGCTGGCAGCCAAATTGCCGGGGCGGTCGCCCAACAGGCCTTGGGCAGCGTCATTGGCCGCGGTTTAGGCGGCGGGTTGTTTGGCGGCGGGGGTGGTGGCCTGTTTGGCGGTGGCGGCGGCCTGTTTGGCAACTTGGCCCAAGCTGCAGCCACGCAAGGCACCGCCCAGCAGGCGCAACAGTCGGCCGCTCAGCAACTCGCGGCACAAGCCGCTGCCAAAGCTGCCCCGCAAGCCGCACCCCAACCCTCAAATTTGGCGGCCCAGGCCCAAGGTCGCAAAGAACACCTCACCGGCTTGTTTTTGGGCAAAAGCTGCAAGATGAGTGAGATTCAGCGCTGAGCGACTGAGGCACACCGCCTCAGGGCGCCCATTTTTGAGCAGGTTTAGGCCGTCACACTGCCTCCAGCCCCAGCGCAATCCCCACCACCGTGAACACCGTAAAACCCCACAACAGGTAGGCCAAGCCGGTCGGGGCAATTACTTGGCCGGCCTGCACCATGGCGCGTTGGGCTTGGCGGATTGTTTGGGGGCTTTGGCAGCCAGACGGGGCTACAACGGGCTAATATTGACTGCTATTTTAATTAAAATCTTTATTTTTACCGTCTTCAACCAAAAAATAGCC
>JANXLW010000149.1 GCA_025354965.1 Betaproteobacteria bacterium | reverse complement strand
GGATTGGAATTCGTTTACAAGAACCCTGATCGGTGTGCAAGCTTGGCAGCCGTCGCAATAAGGTCGATAAGTAAACATGCCACTGCGTCTAAAGCCCTTTCTGATGAGTTCGGAATAAGTTGACGTGTTGACCAAGTGACTCGGTGTCGCAACTTGCGATCTGGCCTGCATTCCTGGTAGATAGCTACAGGAATAGGCTGCAGTTGCGTAAAATTGCAACGTCTGCGGGGGCAAGTCGTTCAGATTTGTCACGTTTGAGCGGACTTCAAGGTCAATAGTTGGCTCCAGTATAGGTTGTCAAACTCCCAGCGTGCATCGGGCTGCGCGATGCCGACTGCCACCTGATGCAGAAAGAGATCCCGTGAGATTTCTCGTGCGCCCAGAAAGGCAAGGTGACGTGTGTTTTGCTGGCAATCAATGTGCCTGATGCCATGCTGGCGACAAAATCCTACCAGCCAGGCCAGTGCAATTTTCGAAGCGTCGGTTGAGTCACTGAACATCGATTCACCAAAGACGAATTTACCCAGGGCAACGCAATACAAGCCGCCGACAAGTCTGCCATTGCGCCAGGTTTCCACACTGTGCGCCAAGCCGGCCAGGTGCAATCGGCGATAGGCTGCGATCATGTCAGGCACGATCCAGGTGCCGGTCTGGCCTTCCCGGAGGCTGCTAGAGCACGAATGAATCACCTGATCAAAGGCCGAGTCCAGGCGAATTTCACAGCTCGGCGTTTTACGAAATTTCTGGAGTGTTTTTTTGAATGATGAGTGCAACCGGAATTCGGCGACATCGAGCACCATTCTGGGGTTGGGGCTCCACCACAAAATGGGTTGACCTTCGCTGTACCAGGGAAAAATCCCTTTGGCATAGGCGCGCCGAAGTGTGTCAACGTCCAGCCTGCCACCGGCAGCAAGTAACCCCGGCGCCGCAGACAACTCATCCCAAGCCTGACTGGTGGACGGAAAATC
The DNA here is from genome assembly GCA_025354965.1 of Betaproteobacteria bacterium. Lineage (GTDB taxonomy): Bacteria > Pseudomonadota > Gammaproteobacteria > Burkholderiales > Burkholderiaceae_C > Rhodoferax. The sequence continues at coordinate 2,159 of JANXLW010000149.1, read as the reverse complement.
CTGACCAGGTTCAAGCCATGAAAGCGGCTGAGATTGCGTTGGCATGGGCAGACTGTATTCGAAGGAACACGCATGCGACCCGTTACAATAACTTCATGTCGGGGCGTAGCGCAGCCTGGTAGCGCATCTGGTTTGGGACCAGAGGGTCGAAGGTTCGAATCCTTTCGCCCCGACCATATCTTCTCCTCTTACGATCTCTGCCCGTAGCTCAGTTGGATAGAGCAACAGCCTTCTAAGCTGTGGGTCGCAGGTTCGATCCCTGTCGGGCAGGCCATGCTGGATTGTGCGACCATCGATAACTTGTGCGAGCGTTCCAAGAATGCGCGGTCACAATTGGGCAAGCGCAGATACCACTTGAGTTTGAGATTCCAAATGCAACAATTTTTCGGGACAGATGTTATTCGGGCGACGTTGCTCAGCCTGGCCTTGGTGACGAGTCTGGGTGACTCGATGGCTACACTGGGGCGAGAGCCTTCCATGTCAACGGCGGGTGTAACCTCGACGGCGTCCGCGGCAACAAAGCGGGCGGCCACACCCGACAGGTCCTCCAGCTTTTACACAACTCGTGAAACCCTGCTTGAAAATGGAACGACGGTTCGGGAATTTGCGACATCTGCCAACGTGGTTTTTGCCGTGACGTGGCGCGGGCCGGTGCTGCCCGACTTGGGCGCTCTGTTGGGTGATTATTTCAAGACCTTCAAGGCTGAAACCGAGCAGGCCCGCGCCCTGGGCAAACGTGGTTCCCCGGTGACTATTCAACGAAGCGACCTGATCGTCAGTTCCAACGGGCGTATGCGCAATTTTTTCGGCCATGCGTATGCACCTGCCCTGATCCCGACCGGTGTCAATATCAACGATGTGCTTCAATAATGTTTTGCGCCGTGTTGGCGCGTTGGCGCTGCTTGCGTCCCTGCTGGCCGCCTGCGGTGGTGGTGGCGGGTCAATTCCAGCGCCGGCCCCGACCTTGCCTAACGTGCTCAGTGTCACGGTCGATACGGGTCCCATTGGTTCAGGCTACAACGTCAATCGCCTGTATGCCACAGTCAAAATTTGCCAACCCGGCAGCTCGACTCAGTGCGGGACTATCGACCACGTGCTGGTGGATACCGGCTCCTCGGGTTTGAGGCTGTTGTCCTCCGCCATCAGCGCGATCACACCCCCATTGAGCCTGAGTCGAGTCAATGGCGGGACCGGTTTACCTCTGCTCAATTGCGTGCAGTTTGTTGACAACACCTTTGCCTGGGGCCCGGTGGTGACGGCCGATATCGTTTTGAGTGGCAAGAGGGCTGCCAGTGTGCCGATTCAGGTGATTGGCGACCCTGCGTTTAACAGTCTGACGACGGCATCGCCGTCTCCGTGCAGTGGCAATGCGATGACCACGGCGACCGAAGTTGGTGCGAACGGGATCCTCGGAGTTGGATTATTCAAGGTGGACTGTGGTTCAAGTTGTGCCAGCTCCGTCAATAACGGTTCTTATTTCACCTGCACCAATGCCAGTTGCACAGCCACCACCGGTGCGACCGCAAGAATTACCACACCTGCACAACAGGTCACGAACCCGGTCCCCCTGTTTGCGACCGACAACAATGGCGTGCTGATCGACCTGCCACGCGCTCTCACGGCGACAAGCAGCCTGGCTGGGTCGCTGATTTTCGGCATCAACACCCAGTCCAACAACCAACTTTCGTCGATTGCCTCTACAGCTACGGTCCTGACGGCAACGCCGCTGGACGGCTACATTACCACCTCAATGACTTTGCCTAACAGTCCAGCCTTGAGTCTGACGTCCAGCTTTATCGACTCCGGTTCCAATGGCTTTTATTTTTATTCCAATTCCCCAGCGATTCAACCTTGTTCGGGCACCAGCGCCAGTTTCTATTGTCCAGCGTTGCTTACCCTGCAGGCGACGCTGTTCGGCGCCACTGGGGCGACAAACAAAGGAGTTTCGTTTTCAATTGGCAATGCCTCGGCAATGTTTGGCGATTCCACTCAGGCTGTTCTTCCAAACTTGGCGGGACCCACTGGAACCTCCGCCAACGCCTCCAGTTTTGACTGGGGCTTGCCCTTCTTCTACGGGCGTCGGGTGTTTTTTGGCATCGAGGGCATGACACCTTCCGGCATGTCGACAAGCGGCCCGTTTTACGCCTTCTAAAACGGTT
>JANXLW010000139.1 GCA_025354965.1 Betaproteobacteria bacterium | reverse complement strand
CGACGCTGCCCGCACGGCGCGACAGCTAAGTCGGGCTGCCGGCACGCTCAGCGACAACCCGCAGTCCCTGCTTTTCGGCAATGCACCGCTACCGCCCGGCCCGGGTGAACCCGGCTTTTCTGCCAGTCAGGGCAAACCTTGAAAGACACCATGAATTCAGTCGCCGCTCGCACCGCAGTCAACCTGAAGAGCTACCTGTTTCTGATGCTTCTGGCCCTCACAGGCTGCGCCCTGCCCAGCCATCCGGCGCGACCAGCCATCTATGACTTTGGCCCCGGCGCCAAGACAATATTGTCGGCGGTTGATGCCGACAGGCTAACGCCGCTGGTGGTGGCCGAAGTCGAAGCCAACGCCGCCCTGGACAGCAACGCGGTGCTGTACCGCCTGGCCTACGCGGATGACCAGCAACTCCGCCCCTACGCGCAGGCGCGCTGGAGCATGACGCCGGCTCAGCTGATCCGTCAGCGCCTGCGCGAACGCCTCGGACAACACAGACTGCTGCTCAACCCCGAAGACAATGGCTGGTCTGGCGCTAGCGCCCAGTCAAGCCCGCCCCTGACGCTGCGCGTTGAGCTTGAAGAATTCAGCCAGCTATTCGAGGCGCCCGACAAAAGCGTCGGCCTGCTGCGCCTGCGAGCCACCCTGACACAGCCCAGCACAACAGGCCCAAAACTGTTGGCGCAGCATAGCCTCGTCACGCAACACGACGCGCCCAGCGCCGATGCCTTCGGCGGAGTGCGGGCCATGACGGCGGCTACCGACGCAGCTGTGCTTGAGATAGAGCAGTGGCTGCGAGGGCTTGATCGCTAGCTGTGTGCAATAAGCAGACGCTAAAGTTTGATATAAATCAAAAAATAAACCCTACCACCTAGACCGGGGGTGTTGCAGGGTTTATGCTCGCGCCTAGATAAAGCTCAAGTAAACCTGAACCAAATTTAACCCCAACCCGAAAGGCTATTAAATGAAATTGACGCAAATCGTTCTCCCAGTTGCCATGGCAGCATTCGCCAGTTTTTCGACCCATGCGCTGGCAGCGGTTGATGCCGACGCTGCTCAGGCGTTGTTCAAAAAGAATGATTGCACCAAGTGCCATTCCGTTGACAAAACAAAAAAAGGTCCGGCCCTGAAGAAGATCGCGGCCAAATACAAAGGCAAGGCTGAAGGCCAGGCCAATGTCATCAAAAACATCACGACCGGTGTCAAGGTCAAGCTTGACGACGGCACAGAAGAAGAGCACAAGATCATTGACACCAAGGATCAGGCTGCGCTGAAAAATCTGGCCGACTGGATTCTTGCCCAGTAACGCCTGAACAGCCCCGCGGAGCCAAGGATGGTTCAATTGATTCAAGAATGAATTGCAGTGAAGTAACGGTATCGCGCTAACCGCTTTCAGCAGTTCGTGTCGTGTCGTTTAACCAAAAGACGACGGAGAAAAAATGAAACATTCATTGGCTCGATGGGGCGTTGCTTGCCTGGTTTTGATGGCCATGGCAGGCTGCGGTGGCAGCGGTGGTGGTAGTGGGTCGGTGACCCCACCCCCTAACGCCGCTGTTCTTGGTGCCATCGCCAGCGCCAGCGCATTGGCCGCCAACGACACAGCCACCAATTCAGCTGCACCCTTTACAGTGGTGCAAGCAGCCGGTGTTTCGGCCGTCACCGTGAACAGCCCGCCCAAGGTCAACTTCACTGTTTTTTCGGATGGCAAGGTCAAGACCGATCTGAAAATCGCGGATATCAGCTTCGCCATCGCCAAGCTGGTTCCGGGCGCCAACAGCAATCCAGACCAATGGGTGAACTACATCTACAGGACCGAGTCAACTGCCACTGCCCCCAACAACGTCGGCTCCGGACCCGGCGGTGCTCCGGTATTGGCAAACGCCAAACAAGCAACCACCGACGGCAAACAGCCCGACGCTGCGCTGCTGGCCGCGCAATTGGTCTATAACGCCGATGGTTACTACACCTACACCTTCAAGACCGACATTAAGGACATCACCCAAACCAACGGCGTTGTTTTTGAGCCTGCACTCACGCATCGCATCGCCGTCCAGCTGAGCTACACCAATGCCGCCGGCGAGATCATCAAGGTCAACCCCTATTTTGATTTCACCATTGACGCCAACGGCAAGTCCGTGGCTGTCACCGACCCGGCTAAAACGCGCAAGATGACCGACGTATCGTCCTGCAATAGCTGCCACGAGAAACTGGCGCTGCACGGTGGTGGACGCGTCGATACGCAGTTTTGCGTGATGTGCCACAACCCTGGCACCACCGACGCCAACAGCGGTAACGTGCTCACACTGGCCACCATGGTGCACAAAATTCACTCAGGTAAGTTACTGCACAGCAAGCTGGCTACCGGTGGTGAAGACTACACAATCTGGGGTTACCAGAGCAGCAAGCACAGCTACGCCGACGTCGGATTCCCGCAAGACCTGCGCAACTGCACCAAGTGCCATTCGGGCACAAACCCCAATACCCCTCAAGGCGACAACTGGAAGACCAAACCCAGTAAAGAAGCCTGCCTGACCTGCCATGCCAGCGGTGTGGGCTCAAGCTGGGACGCCAGTCACACGGTTCTTGTCGGGATGATTCTCGGAAACGGAACACCGACCAGCGCGATGACCAATCAGATGTGCGCCGATTGTCACAAGGTTGGCTCCCCGATTTCGTCGGAGCGCGTGCATTGGAACCAGGTTGAAGCCAACGCCGCCAAGTACAAAATGAACATCGAAAGCGTCACATTTAACGACACTGCCGACCACAAGGCGCGCAGTGTGTCGGTCAAGTATTTCCTGTCCGATCCAAGCAACGGCAACACCGCTTACAACCTGGTAACACCTGACTGCACTTACACCGGTACAGCGGGCCCGTGCGTGCCGCCGACCACCACCCCCAGCACGCCCAACAACACAAAGTTTGGCAACCTGCGCTTTTATCTTGCTTACCAGAACATGGTTGGTCAGTCAGACACGGTGACCGAGTTTTCGGCCTACAACAACGGCGGCAGCAGCGCCAACGCTTATGCCCACACAGGAACAAACGACGGCAGCAACCATTACACGGTGAGTGTCCCGGTACCCGATGACAGCGCCACGGCAGTCGCAAAGGGCACCGCCCGTGTCGTCAGCATCGGTCAGATCAAGGAACCAAAGTTGCAAGTCCAATCGTCGACCGATCCCCGGCCCGAAGTGGTGCCGAAGGTGTTTGTCAACACGGTAGTTCAGCACGCCTCCCAGGAGCTCGCTCTCAGCGGTGCCCTGCAACCGCGTCGCAACATCGTCGCCAATGAAAAATGCAACGTCTGCCACAGTGCGCTGGGCACAACTTCGGGCTCGAATACGCTGGCCAATGCCTTCCACAGCGGTGCCCGCACCCTCGTTGAGGCGTGTGTCACATGCCACGACGCGAATCGGGTTTCATCAACCGTGATGACGAATGGTCTGGCGCTCAATGAGTCCTACCAGTTCAAACGCATGATCCATGGCATTCACGGCAACTCCAAACGCACCTTTCCGTTTACCAATGGCAACAAGGTGCAAGGCGCGTTCTGCAACCCTGCCAACACCAGCGATATCGCCAAGGCAGCGTGTGATGGCACGCTGACATTTGCCACTGGCGTCGAGAACTTCGCTGCCGAGGTCGCCTGGCCTGGCGTTGGCATCAACTGCAATGCCTGCCACGTCAACAACTCATACCAACGCGATCAGAGCCCCCTGGGCGCCGTCGTCCTGAAGTTCGGTGCTACGGCAACTGGCCCGGCGGTTTTTGGCGCAGCAACCGCATTGACCGATGCGAACCAGTGGAAAGTGATCTCGCCCAAAGCCGCCACTTGCACGGCTTGCCACGACTCGCTCACCGCCATCACGCACGTGCAAAACTTCGGCGGTGGCACGTTTGGCGACAGAACTCA
>JANXLW010000129.1 GCA_025354965.1 Betaproteobacteria bacterium | reverse complement strand
GCCAATATTCCTGATCCCTGGGCCAAAGCCGACAAGCCACCGGTGGCGGTGGTGGGTTCCGGACCAGCTGGTTTGATCAACGCCTACCTGCTGGCCTCCGAGGGATTTCCGGTGACGGTGTTTGAGGCCTTTCATGCGCTCGGTGGTGTGCTGCGCTACGGCATCCCCGAGTTTCGCCTGCCCAACGACTTGATCGACGATGTGGTGGGCAAGATCCGTTTGCTGGGCGGCAAGTTTGTCGCCAACTTTGTGGTCGGTAAAACTGCCACCATTGAGGACCTAAAAAAAGCCGGCTTCTGGAAAGTCTTCATCGGCACCGGCGCCGGCTTGCCGCGCTTCATGAATGTGGCCGGCGAACACCTGCTTAACGTCATGTCGGCCAACGAGTTCCTGACCCGTGTCAACCTGATGCAGGGCCTGCACAAAGACTACGAGACGCCGCTGCCTGAAACGCGTGACAAGCGCGTCATCGTCATTGGTGGCGGCAACACCGCCATGGACGCGGCCCGCACGGCACGCCGCCTGGGCGGTGATGTGACGATTGTTTACCGGCGCACGCAATCCGAAATGCCGGTGCGGGTTGAAGAGTTGCACCACGCGCTCGAAGAAGGCATCAAACTCAAAGAGTTGCGCGCCCCTAGTGAGTTCGTTGGCGACGACAAGACCCACTTCGTGACGCACGCCAAGCTTGACGTGATCGCTCTCGGCGAGCCCGACGCCAGTGGCCGACGCAGCCCGGTCAGCACCGGCAAGGTCGAGGCTATGGGAGTGGACCTGGTCATCATGGCGCTGGGCAATACACCCAACCCCATCATCCGCGAGTCTGAACCGAGCCTGAAGACGACCAAGTGGGGCACCATTGACGTGGCCGACGGTTCGCAAAAAACCTCATTGGCCGGGGTTTACTCTGGCGGCGACGCCACGCGCGGTGGCTCCACCGCGATTCGCGCCGCCGGTGACGGTCAGGCGGCAGCGCGCGAGATTGTCGGCGACATCGACCTGAGCGCCGACGAGATTCGCACCATGGTCCGCGGTGCGCAGTACTACACAGGGCTCGGTGCTGCGCCGCAGACCATCCTGGAAAAAATTGAACTGGCCGACGGCATCGTCGAGTTCATCGTGCACTCACCGCTGGTCGCCAAGTCGGCGCAAGCCGGGCAGTTTGTGCGCGTACTGCCCTGGAACAAGGGTGAGCTGATTCCGCTCACGCTGGCCGACTGGGACGCGCACAAAGGCACCATTTGCCTGGTGGTGCAAGCCATGGGCAGCAGCAGCATTGCCATCAACAAGATGGCAGTCGGCGACGCCTTCACAGGCATTGCCGGGCCGCTGGGCCTGCCCAGCGCGCTGCACCGTTACGAGGGGCAGCAGACGGTGGTGTTTACCGCGGGTGGCCTGGGTTTGCCGCCGGTCTATCCCATCATGCGTGCGCATCTGCGACTGGGCAACCACGTGACATTGATTGCTGGCTTTCGCAACTCCGACCTGCTGTTCTGGGTCAAGGACGGCGAGCGTGTGGCGGCCTTGCAAGCCGAGTTTGGCGATCAGCTCGACGTCATCTACACCAGCAACGACGGCAGCTTTGGTGCCAAAGGTTTTGTCACGACACCGCTGGAAGCCATGCTCAAAGACAACATGAGCAGCAAGGGCCGCAAAATTGCTGAAGTGGTCACCATCGGCCCGCCGCTGATGATGCGCGCGGTCAGCGACCTGACCAAGCCCTGCGGTGTGAAGACGGTGGCCAGCCTGAACTCGATCATGGTAGATGCGACCGGCATGTGTGGCGCCTGCATGGTGCCGGTAACCATCGCCGGCAAGATGGTGCGCAAGCACGCCTGCGTTGATGGCCCCGAACTCGACAGCCACATCATCGACTGGGACAAATTCCTGCCGCGCTTTAACCAGTTCAAGGCGCAGGAGCAGGAGAGCAGGGTGACACACGGGTTTGCGTAATGCCTCGCAGCCGGCTAGCACCCCGGAACATGCGGCCCTGCACACTCGACGAATAACCGGTTGTGCTGAAAGAAGCAGGTGACTGGCAGACAGATGACTATTGCATTGATTTCTGTCAAGGCTTTTAGGGGGAATCAATCAGACACTAGACGCTGTCAAGTTACAAGGAGTCCGCATCATGTTCAAACACATACTCGTTCCGGTGGATGGTTCTTCAACGGCGCAACTGGCGGTAGATCGGTCGATCGGTCTGGCAAAAGCATTTGGCAGTCGTGTTACTGCGATTTTTGTCATTGATCCCTATCCATTTACCGGGGTGGGAACCGATTTTGCCTATGGGCAAGCCGAATATCTGAGTGCGGCCACGGCCGAGGCAAACGCTGCCATCAAGGCGGCCAAGAGCTCCTTTGATGCGGCCGGCGTCAGTGTCGATACCTCTGTGATTGAAGCGCATGCAGCCTGGCGCGGCGTGGTTCAGGCCGCGGTCTCGGTGCAGGCCGATTTGATCGTCATGGGCTCCCACGGGCGCAGTGGTCTGGAAAAATTGGTACTTGGCAGTGTCACCCAAGCTGTTCTATCACACACCCGCCTGCCGGTGCTGGTGGTGCGCGACTGAAGC
>JANXLW010000109.1 GCA_025354965.1 Betaproteobacteria bacterium | reverse complement strand
GCCAATCAATCGCCGGGGGGGGCCTCCGGCGGCCTGGCAGGGGCCTGACATAAAAATATCCAAAACCGAATTCAGAAACACTTCGCAACAAGTCCTGTTTCAGTGGTTCGGGAAATTACAGAACGAATGTTGCACTACCTTGCTTGCAGAGATGAACGTTCAAAAGATTGCTTACCAAACAGTCATCGCACGCATTGGCTTGACACCAAAAAAACCACGTGGTGGAGCTAAGCCGGGGCGCTTCGGCGGTGACAGGCAAGAGCAATTGGAGTTGAATCCGTGAAAAACGAGATTGCGATATCCCTCGACAGGTTACATGCCGCATTGGGTTGGCCCACGCCTGCAGACGTAATTCATCCGAAAGGGGCCGGCGCGGCGTCATTCTCTGAGCTCGCGCGAAAGAAAATTGGGCGCTCCCTAGCGCATTTTGAAGACGGAAAGACAGCAATTGTCGGTATCCTTTTGGCTGACCCGGGCGCTATAGCCACCGAGCCACCATTAGCCCTCGTAGTAGATTTTCAACAGAACGCTAGTGAAGAAACCTTGCGCGAGTTGCATCGTATGTCTTGGAACTTCTCGCACAGTCCTACATTGATTACGATTGAACCCGGTTTGCTGCGGGCGTGGACATGCTGTGAGGCGCCAGATCCAAATAAACAGATTGACGAATATCTGGTGCACCAAGTCGGTCAATCTGATCTGGCCGAAGGACAGGCAGAGATACTGGAGAATCGTGCTGCTCGCGCACTACATTGGATCAACCTCGTTTCTGGTGAATTTTTCTCACAACATGCATCACGATTCAGTCGTGACGGACGCGCAGATCAGATGCTTCTCGGCAACCTGCGAGACATTCGCGTCAAATTGTGGGAAGCTGGATTGCAAGACGATGATGTTTGTCACGATTTGCTGGCACGCGTCATTTTTGTTCAGTTTCTATTTGACCGTAAAGACTCGGACGGAGCCGCCGCACTGACACGTTCAAAGCTCTCTCGCCTACATGCTGACGGTATCCTGAGTAGCGTTCACAACGACTTTGCAAGCATCCTTGCCGATTACAACGATACCTATAACCTGTTCGAGTGGCTGAATACGCGCTTCAATGGCGATTTGTTTCCAGGGAAGGGGGATACACCCAATGCTCGCGCCGCAGGTTGGGCAACAGAAAAGCAGGTCGTCAAGAAGAAGCATCTCGGAATCTTGAGCGACTTCATTCGTGGCGATCTTGACATGGTATCTGGGCAAGCGTGCCTTTGGCCACAATACTCTTTCGATGTAATTCCACTTGAATTCATCAGCAGTATTTACGAGACCTTCGTTACTGAGCGCGCTGCAAAAGACGGCATCTTTTACACACCGCCGCATCTTGTAGATTTTGTTTTGGATCGGGTGCTTCCGTGGGACGGCAATGAATGGAATCTGAAGGTCATTGATCCTGCATGTGGGTCGGGTATTTTTTTGGTCAAGGCTTTTCAGCGCTTGGTCCATCGATGGAAGAGGGCCAATCCCGGCGAATCAATTCGCACTGAAACTTTACGGAACCTGTTGGAGCGCAATATCTTTGGCGTGGACAAAGATCCTCATGCCGTACGCGTTGCGTGCTTCAGCCTTTATCTCGCAATGTGCGATGAAATTGAACCCCGTCACTATTGGACGCAAATCGTCTTTCCGACCATGCGCGAGCGGCGGTTGATCTGTTCAGATTTCTTTGCAGAAGGTCGTGTTGGTTTTGACACCGAGTTGAATGCTGGCGCATATGACCTTGTGATAGGCAACGCCCCTTGGGGTGACAACCTCGTGACGGAATCTGCCGTTAGCTGGGCAAAAGCGGATGATCACAGGTGGACCGTAGCGAATAAGGACATCGGGGGATTGTTCTTGGCCAAGGCTGCGCACCTAATCGGGCATGCTGGACGGATTGCAATGATCCAGTCAGCAAACTCATTGTTATTCAATGGCAGCACGAAAGCAGTTGCATTCAGACAAGAGTTGTTTACGGCGCATCGAATTGAAGAAATTTATAACTTGTCGGCATTGCGTTTCAAAGTCTTCAAGCGCAAGTCCCATACGCCGAAGACCTCCATTTCACCAGCATGCGTGGTGGTGATGCGCAGCGAAAAACCGGCATTGGACGATCACATTGCTTATGTAAGTCCCAAGCACCTTAAACCACTGGTCGATGAGTTCACCGTCATTATTGAGGCGCAGGACCGCCGCCGATTGACTGTTCGTGAGGCAATATCCGATAACCTGATTTGGATCACCTTGATGTGGGGCAGCTCTCGTGATTGCACGCTTCTAAAAAAATTGAAAGGCTTCCCCAGCCTTTCTGCTCCAGGGAATGATTACGAGGTCAAAAGCCGTGAAGGAATTATCTATGGCGACCGCGCTAGATCGGCACCGCAGTTGTACTCTCGCCGACTCTTTGACAGTAAAACGTTTCCCAGAGAGTCGTTCTTGTACATGGATGTCGATACTTTACCGATAGCGGGAGAGGTCAAAACGCACTCACGCGACTCAACAGACTTCGGCGCCTTTTCGTGGCCGCAGTTAATCATTAAACAAAGCTGGCAGAAAGCAACCGGCCGCTTTCAAGCCCGTCTTACACAAGCAACCCAAAAGGAAGGTGTGATTTGCAATCAAAGCTATGTGACCGTTCATGGCTCGGAGAGCCTATTGGAAGCGGCGTGCCTTTCATTTAATAGCTTGGTGGCGGTATATTTTTTGCAACTTTCAAGCGGGCGCATAGCTGCATATCGTCCTGAGGCTCAAGTGCAGGACCTACTTACCCTTCCGGTACCAGTTCCGCGCGCCAATCTGTTAGCCGGCTTGGAAGAGAATCAGGGGCTGGACGCGCGAGCTTTTGATGCATTTGGCTTAAAGGACGCAGAGCGTGTATTGATCGAGGATATGGTCTGTTACACCATCGGGGATTTTCGTGGAGACGAAAGCTCACTTGGTCGGCAGTCGACTACAACAGCTGATGGAAGTGAATTGAATCTCCACCAATACTGCGAATACTTTACCCGTGTTTTGAAGGCTGGATTCGGTCGTGATAAAACCATCACGGCGACTATTTTTCAAGGGGAGCGGGATACTCACCTGCCGTACCGACTGGTGTCGTTTGAGCTTGGAGGAGTGACCAACACAATAAATGTTGCATCCATTAAGACCTCAGCTTTGCTCCGTGAGATGGAACGTCTAGACAGCTCCATGCAACCAACTGGAGCAGGTCGCCGAGGTATTTATAACGAGCGGGTGGTACGCATCTATGACAGCAGCAGCGGAACGCCAACAGTATTCATTGTCAAGCCAGATATGGCACGATATTGGACTCGCAGCGTTGGCCTTTACGATGCTGACGCAGTAGCACTGGATCTTTTTCGGTGGAAGCAGACGTCCCAACATACTGAGGTGTTGCAATGACGGTGCCAATTTCTTGGCCGTCTTCCAACTCTGCCCCTGATCCAGTTTTTGTAGCTTTGGCCTGCGATTGGATGAGTGACCCAGCACAGTGGCTGCTTGGTTTCATTTGGGCTGCCTACGACTGCATGTGCTCAAACCCACCAGTTATTGATACGCGAGATCTTGAGCGCAGCATTACCCAACTGCTTGAACCACGGATCCATGACGCGATGACAGGTGATGAACCTTTCTATATCCAGCACAGTTCTTTCGAGCGAGAAACGATGGCTCCACCGCCAGCACAGCCACCAGCCTCTGACCTTGCCTTCGTCCTACGTGCAGATGAACGCATCATGTGGCCTTTGGAAGCGAAAGTTCTTGAGACACCCGGCACTATGGCTGAGTACGAACGTGACGTGCGCGAACAATACTTGACTTGTCGTTATGCACCGTTCTCTGGGTCCGGTGCGATGTTGGGCTATTTGTTGTCGGGTAAAGCTGCTGATGCGCTTGATCAAATTGCAGGAAAACTAGGATGTACCCTTGATGCGGTGAAAGAATTTCCGTCAAGGCCCCATCGGTTTTCGAGTCACCGTCGCATTGTTCCAAAGGGAAAGGCCTATCCAATTAATTTTGAATGCCATCACCTGATCTTGGAATATTTGGGAGTGGCGCGTCACCGGCCGTAGTTTGTATGACCGGTTGACGCGATCCGTTACCCGCATCCGCACCAATAGAACGGTCAGCAAAAAGCCCGAACCGTGGCCAGTTCGGGCTTTGCATCATTGCTTGGTGGTGTGGGACTACTTCCGCGCCGGTGGCACATCCGTGCAACTGCCATGCGCAATCTCCGCCGCCATGCCGATGGATTCGCCGAGCGTGGGATGTGGGTGAATCGTCTTGCCGATATCCACTGCATCGGCACCCATCTCAATCGCCAGGGCCACTTCGCCGATCATGTCGCCCGCATGCGTGCCAACCATGCCGCCGCCCAGGATCTTGCCGTGGCCGTGGGCCTCGGGTGAATCATCGAATAGCAGCTTGGTCACGCCTTCGTCGCGACCATTGGCAATGGCGCGGCCACTTGCCGTCCAGGGGAACAGGCCCTTCTTGACCTTGATGCCCTGGGCCTTGGCCTGGTCTTCGGTCAGGCCGACCCAGGCTACTTCAGGGTCGGTGTAGGCCACGGATGGAATCACGCGGGCGTTGAAGGCGGCGGAAGCCAGCTCCTTGTTGCCTTGCAGTTCACCGGCAATCACTTCTGCCGCCACATGCGCCTCGTGCACCGCCTTGTGCGCCAGCATGGGCTGGCCCACGATGTCGCCAATGGCGAAGATGTGGGGCACGTTGGTGCGCATCTGGATGTCGACGTTGATGAAGCCGCGGTCTGTGACCGCCACACCAGCCTTGTCAGCGGCGATCTTCTTGCCATTGGGGGTGCGGCCCACGGCTTGCAGCACCAGGTCGTAGACCTGCGGCGCGGGGGCGGTGCCGCCCTCCTCTGCCGAAGCGAAGCTGACTTCAATGCCCTCAGGCAAGGCGCGTGCGGAGACGGTCTTGGTCTTGAGCATGATGTTGTCAAAGCGCTTGGCGTTCATCTTCTGCCAGATCTTGACCAGGTCGCGGTCGGCGCCCTGCATCAGGCCGTCCAGCATTTCCACCACATCCAGGCGTGCGCCCAGCGTGCTG
>JANXLW010000107.1 GCA_025354965.1 Betaproteobacteria bacterium | reverse complement strand
CCGGCCTTGCGCGGCTATATGCGCAAGGTCCGGTTGAGCGCCGGGTTGCCCATTTCAGCGCGATTTCAGCGTAACAAACGGGTGGCTCAACGGTCATGTCCAACGCATACTTTTTGGAATAAGAGCCCGAGCACTTGGCTGGTATTCGGAACATCAAACCACTGCTTATAGATGGCATCGCCACTAACAACTTGCGTACTTGACGTAAATACTCTCAGCGCCAGTTGCCTGTACATTGCCTTCTCGCAGTTAAATTCCGATAGATATTCAGAATGCTTTTTGTCGCCCTTTAATGTCACCACCCATGCCATGGCAAACTGCCCTGTCCTGCGAATTGTGTGGGGTTCATAGTACGACGCCTCTTCTTTGTCCTTACGTAGAAGGATCATGTCTTCCGCAAATGACAGTGTGGAGATTGAGAGAAGAGAGAGCAGGAGAACAAAATGCTTCATAGCAACTCCTTTGGGTTTGGCTATCAGCACTCCACTACGACTGCGGATATCGCTCTGGCGTAAAGCAGACAGCGTCATTGGGCAACCTAATGATCAGCGTTTATCTGCCGCGCTGCAATGCTGATTGAAACCATGAGCACCTCCCGCGGCGGATAAACCATGTTGGACTGAACCGCCGGCTGAAGCGGTCGCGATAGGGGATTGAAAGCTTCACCCCATTTGTTTGGTCGAATTATGACCGGACTTGCGCGGCCCTCTGTCCGTCACCGTTGCGGCGAACGCACGCAAGGGTCGCCATCGCTGCTTCAGGCCAATGGGGCTTGTCCCCGAGCGGGCTTGTCCAACGCAGCGCGCAGCGCGGCCCCCAGCCCGTGGTGCCGCACTGTCGACACTTGCACCTCTGCACGCCTCATGGTGGCCCCCGGCTCTGTTGTGCCACGACGCCGGCCGGTGTTGGCAAGCGGGCCTGGCCCTGCAGCACGGCAGTGACCCGCAGACGCCCGATCTTGCAGCACGGGCATGCGGTCTGCCGCGCTGTCGATGTCGCTCACGCGTAGCGCGCAGACCTCAGATACGCGCAGGCCCGTAGACGACGAAATAATCTGTAATCCCACCCATTGATGGCGAGGTCCACCAAGCGGCTAGACCCCTGCCGCCAAGGTTTGCAGTCAATTTCGCAAGAAGTTGAAGTCATTTCCGTCCCTTTGAACCTTGTCGCCTATCCTGGCAAAATTTGGCGAGTGTCTGATTCACCGTCCAGACACTTGGTGTGGTTTGAGTGTAGCCCCCTGGACAACGCATATGGACGACCGGTTTCCGCTGCAACTTAGCCATTTCCCGGATCTTGCCACGCAAGCCCCCGGTACACTCTAGGCATTCCCACAGCAAGCCACAAAATGACCTATTGCGTCGCCATCAAACTCAATGCCGGACTGGTTTTCCTGTCTGATTCCCGCACCAACGCCGGGCTGGACCAGATCAGCACCTTTCGCAAAATGATCGTCTATGAAAAACCGGACGACCGGTTCATGGTATTACTGTCGGCCGGCAACCTCAGCATCTCGCAGTCGGTGCGCGAAATTTTGCAGGTGGAGCAACTCAAGGAGCGTGAAGACAGTGAAGCTATCACCATCTGGAATGCCGCAAGCATGTTTGACGCTGCGCGTGTGCTGGGTTCGGCCATTCGCCATGTCTACGATCGCGACGCCGCTTCGCTCAAACTGGCTGGCGTCGAGTTCAATGTGTCGCTGATCTTTGGTGGCCAGATCCGGGGCGAAGCGATGCGCCTGTTTCAGGTCTATGCGGCCGGCAACTTCATTGAGGCCACAACCGAGACGCCCTACTTTCAGGCTGGCGAATCCAAATACGGCAAGCCAGTGCTGGACCGCGTCATCACACCCACCACGCCGCTGGACGAAGCGGCCAAATGCGCGCTGGTGTCGATGGACTCGACACTCAAGTCAAATTTGTCGGTCGGTTTGCCGCTCGATATGGTGGTTTATGAAGCCGATGCATTCCAGACCGACAAGGTGGTGTGCATTGACGAAAACAACCCCTATTTCCGGATGCTGCACGGTAGTTGGGGGCAAAAATTGCGTGAGGTCTTCGACAGCATTGAAGACCCCATGTGGAACGGCGAACACACCGAAGTACCACTGATGCTGCAAACCGGTCGCCACCGACCTCTGAAAAAAATCACGACGCCCGAGGAAAAGCTGATTTGATAAAAAAGTCAATTCACGGTCTTTCCAGTATAATGGCCCCGCCTACTCCACCTCCGGCACAAATAGTTCCTATTGACCTTTTGACGGAAGGATTTAATTTGAAATTCATAATCTGGTTGAGCAGAACTCTAATTCCGGTTGCACCTAAAGGGTGACC